>NZ_JBSQAT010000003.1:0-292028 GCF_059412445.1 Thermincola sp. GK-1 | reverse complement strand
AAAATTTTTACACTAAAAAAACATCTAAAAGCCTTGATATTATTAAGTTTTTATAAGTTACTTTCCGAATCTAAGTTAAAGTTAATGCCAAGATTTAGAGATTCAAAACACACCCATTTTCCGTCAGATGCTCCAAGAGTGTTTGAGCCTAAAAACGTAAAACGCTCAAAAGATCCTGCTGTTCTTGAAATGATTGAAAAGACGCAGGAAAAAGGCATTATTACCGCTTTTGATCGGGCTGTTGCCCAACAACCGCAATGCCAATTTGGATACAAAGGTACTTGCTGCCGGTTCTGTATGATGGGCCCCTGCCGGGTAACCGCTGATACAGGTCCGAAGAGCAAAGGTATTTGTGGCGCTGACGCATGGACAATCGCTGCCCGGAGTACGGGTACAATGTTGTTAACCGGTACCGGTGCCCACTGTGAACATGCCCGCCATATTGCGGAAACTGTTTTGGAAGTGACGGAAGGAAAAGCTGCCGATTATAAGATTACTGATACCAAGAAGCTGCATAAAGTGGCTAAGCGTCAGGGTATTGAAACCGAAGGTAAGTCCGATACGGAAATTGCCAAAGAGCTGGCCGAACAGGCTCTTGATGATTTCCGTCTGCTTACCGGCGAAGGTGGCTGTAAGTTCTTCCTCAACACCGTTACTAAAGGCAGGGTTGAGAAGGCTGAAGCTTGCGGTATTGTACCGAACGGTATCCAGTCTGCTATGGCTGACTTGTTGGCTCAGGCTCATGTCGGACAGGATAACGACCCGGTAAACATTACTTTTAGCGCTCTGCGCTCAGCGTTGGCGGATTATACCGGAATGCATATAGGTACCGATTTCTCCGATATTCTGTTTGGGACTCCCGCCCCGGTTCTTTCTGAAGCTAACCTTGGTGTAATAGATAAAGATAAAGTTAACATCATTCTCCACGGTCATAACCCACTGTTAAGCGAAATGATTGTTGCGGCAGCCCGTGAACTTGAGGGAGAGGCAAAGGAAGCTGGTGCCGCCGGTATTCAGTTAGCCGGTATATGCTGTACCGGAAACGAAGTTCTGATGCGTCAGGGTGTACCTATCGCAACAGGCTTCAGTTCTCAGGAAATGGCTATTGCTACCGGTGCTGTAGATGCTATGGTTGTGGACGTTCAGTGTATCATGCCTGGTTTAACAACCATTGCCAAGTGCTTCCATACTCAAATCATAACTACGCAGTCAATTGCCAAGCTGCCCGGAACAGCCCATGTTCCGTTTAATGTTGAAACGGCTATGGAAGACGCCAAAGAAATAGTTCGGATGGCTATCGCAAACTTCAAGAACCGTGATCAAAGCCAGGTACACATTCCGAATGTTAAATACAAAGCCGCTGCCGGCTTCAGCTTAGAAGCAATTTACGATCTCTTTGCAACTATAAACCCTGAAAGACCCGTGAAGGTTCTTACCGATGCCATTCTGTCCGGACAACTGAAAGGTGTTGCCCTCTTTGCAGGTTGCAATAACCTGAAAGGTGTGCAGGACGAAAACCATACCGGTATTATCCTGGAACTCCTCAAAAACGATGTATTCGTAATTTCCACCGGGTGTGCAGCTCAATCTGCTGCTAGGTTCGGCATAATGGATCCTGATAAACGAGACGAGTTTGTTGGCGAAGGCCTGAAGGCATTCCTGAGCCAGTTTGACAACAAGGCTGGTCTGAAAGGTAAAGTGCCTGCCGTTCTCCACATGGGATCCTGTGTTGACAATACCAGGGCTTCGGACCTCCTGATGGATATGGCTAATGAATTAGGTGTAGACACTCCGAAGGTTCCGTTTGTGGCTTCTGCACCTGAAGCTATGTCCGGAAAAGCAGTTGCTATTGGATGCTGGGCGGTAACTCTGGGCCTGCCGACTCATGTTGGTGTACTGCCGCCGGTAGAAGGCAGCGACCTGTTCTTCAGTATTTGTACCCAGATTGCCAGCGACGTTTACGGCGGTTACTTCATCTTTGAAGTAGACCATAAAGTTGCTGCCGAAAAACTTCTCAGCGCATTAGAGTACAGGACCTGGAAACTTGGCGTCCACAAAGCTACTGCCGAGAAATTCGAAACCAGTCTGTGCCAGAATTACTAATGTAATTTCCCAAATCGAAAGGAGGAACACGAATGTCTGAAGAGTTGAACTTTGATCAAATATATGCGGACGCAGAAAAGGCTATGGAAGGCAAAGAGCCTATTAAAATGTACAGAAGAGCTTACAAGGGCGCTATCACCGCTGTAAGTTACGCTGAAATTCTCCTTACCCAGGCTATTAAAAAGTACGGGAAGGATCAGAAAATCGGTTATCCTAACACTGCTTATTTCGTACCTGTAATCCGCTGCTGGTGGGGAGACGAATGCACCACATTAGGCGACTTGGTTCCTGTCTTAAACAGAGCCAGAAATCAAATTACGGAAGATTTAACCTTTGAACAATACCGTCTGAACGGTATGTCCACCTGGATTGCTGCCGATATTATTGAAGTAGTACAATATATCGGTTATGATGAAAGCAATCCAAGGTTTCCTGCTCCTTGGACCGGATTTATCGGCGACCCGGTTGTACGTCAGTACGGTATTAAGATGGTTGACTGGACTATCCCCGGTGAAGCTGTTATCGTTGGCCGGGCCAAAGACAGCAAGGCTGCTGCCAAGATTGTTGCCGACCTGATGGGTAAAGGTTTAATGATCTTCCTCTGCGATGAAATTATCGAACAACTGCTGGAAGAAAATGTTAAGTTGGGTGTAGATTATATTGCTTACCCGTTGGGTAACTTCACTCAGGTAGTTCATGCAGCAAACTACGCTTTGCGGGCCGGTATGATGTTTGGTGGTATTAAGCCGGGCCTCACCGATGCTCAGAGAGATTACCAGAGACGTCGTATCTTAGCCTTTATTCTGTACCTTGGCGAGCATGACTTTGTTAAGGATGCTGCCTGTGCAGGGGCTATTTATACCGGTTTCCCCGTCATCACTGACCAGGAACTGCCAGAGGACGAGCAAATTCCTGATTGGTTTGTCTCTTGTCCCGATTACGATAAAATCGTGCAAACCGCTCTTGAGGTTCGTGGAGTTAAACTGACCAACATTGAGATAGACATTCCCATTAACCATGGTCCTGCCTTTGAGGGAGAAACAATCCGGAAGGGCGATATGTTCCTTGAAATGGGCGGCGGTCGGACTCCGAGCTTCGAATTAGTGCGTATGGCTGATGATACCATTGAAGATGGCAAAATCGAGCTTATCGGTCCCGATATCGATTCTTTGCCGCCGGAAGGTGGACGCCTGCCCATTGGTATCGTAGTTGATATTTACGGACGTAAGATGCAGCCTGACTTTGAGCCTGTTCTTGAGCGGCGCATCCACTACGGTATCAACTACGGTGAAGGTTTATGGCACGTTGCTCAGCGTGACCTGAACTGGATGCGGGTAAGTAAGGATGCTTATGCAAAAGGCTTCCGCCTGAAGCACCTGGGAGACCTGCTGTACGCCAAGTTTAAGGCAGAGTTTGCTTCGATTGTTGACCGGGTACAGGTTACCATTTATACCGATGAGCAAAAAGTTCTCGAAATGCGTGAAGTGGCCCGTGAATATTACCGGAAGCGTGACGCTCGTCTGAAAGAGCTCACTGACGAGGGTGTTGAGGAATTTTATTCCTGTACGCTTTGCCAGTCCTTTGCTCCGACCCACGTCTGCGTTGTTGCTCCTGAGCGGGTTGGTCTGTGTGGCGCTGTTAGCTGGCTAGATGCTAAGGCTGCTTATGAAATTGACCCGCACGGCGCAAACCAGCCTATTCTTAAAGGCGAATGTGAAGACGAAGTTAAAGGATCCTGGAAGTCCTTCAACGAATTTATTTATCAACACTCCCAGAGAACTGTAGAGAAGGTTAACTTCTACACCATTATGGAGAATCCGATGACTTCTTGTGGTTGTTTTGAAGTTATCCTGACCATGGTTCCTGAATGTAACGGCTTCATGGCAGTTAACCGTGAACACTCCGGTATGACTCCATGTGGTATGAACTTCTCGACTTTGGCCGGTACCTGCGGCGGTGGCGCTCAGTTGCCTGGCTTCATGGGTATAGGTAAAGCTTACTTTGGTTCCAGGAAGTTTATTAAGGCTGACGGTGGTTTGGCCCGTATCGTATGGATGCCGAAGGCTCTTAAAGAGCAGCTTCGTCCTATCCTCGAAGAGAGGGCTGAAGAGGACGGCCTTGGCAAGGATTTCGTAGATAAGATTGCCGATGAGACTGTCGGAGTAACCGGTGAAGAAATTCTGCCGTTCCTGGAGGAAAAAGGCCATCCGGCTCTTACCATGCCTCCGTTACTCTAAATGAGATGTAAAAATGGGTATGAGGATGCAAAAAAAGTTCTAGATTGATGTGGCCACTTACTGTGGTCACATCAATCAAGTTATAAATTAATTAAATTAATTATAAAAGAAAGGAGATTGGGGAATGGGTTTAACAGGTTTAGAAATTTTCAAACAACTACCCAAGAAGAATTGTAAGGAATGTGGCCAGCCAACTTGTTTAGCATTTGCTATGCAATTGGCTGCCGGTAAGGCAAGCTTGGACGCTTGTCCTTATGTAAGTGATGCTGCTAGGGAAGCATTGGATTCTGCTTCGGCTCCGCCTGTTGCTTTAATTAAAATAGGCGTTGGTGAAAAGGCAATCGAGCTCGGTAATGAAACCGTACTGTTCAGGCATGATAAGAGATTTGAACATCCTACCGCGATCACCATTCGGGTTAGCGACAACGAAGATGTAAAAGCTAAAGTGGAAAAGATCAATAAATTAGTATTTGACCGTGTTGGTCAAATTCATGAAGTTAGTATGGTTGCTATTACCAATGATTCCGGTGACGCAGCCAAGTTTGCGGAAGCCGTAAAAACAGCCCAGGATAATACTGCATATCCTTTAATGCTGGTAACTTCCGATGTTGCTGCCATGGAAAAAGCCCTTGAGGTTGCAGGAGCTAACAAGCCGCTGGTTTACGCTGCTGATGCCAACAACTATGAGGCTATGACCAATCTGGCCAAGAAGTATGAAGCTCCGCTGGTAGTTAAGGGAACCGACCTTAATAACCTGGCCGAAGTTGTTGAAAAAGTTGTTGCTCTTGGCTACAAAAACCTTATGCTGGATTCCGGCGCAACCGAGATTTCCAGAATGGTTGCTGACCAGGTTCAAATCAGAAGGTCTGCGCTGAAACTGTTCCGTCCTTTCGGTTATCCGACTGTTGCATTTGCAACCAATGATGACCCGATGATGGAAGCTATGAATGCAGCTACTTTGATTGCAAAGTATGCCGCTGTTGTAGTGGTTAACAGTGCTGAACCAGAACACATACTGCCTCTCATTACATTACGTTTGAACATATACACCGACCCGCAGAAACCGATTGCTGTGGAGTCCAAGATTTACGAAATCCTCAATCCGGGTCCTGATGCACCTGTACTTATCACAACAAACTTCTCACTCAGTTACTTCTGTGTTGCCGGTGATACTGAAGCTGCAAGAATGCCAGCTTATATTATCCCCGTTGATACTGACGGTATCTCCGTACTTACTGCTTGGGCTGCCGGTAAGTTTACTCCGGAAAGCATCGCTGATACCATTAAGAAACTTGGCATTATGGAAAAAGTTAATCACAACAAGATTATTATCCCTGGTGGCGTAGCGGTATTAAGTGGTAAGACTGCTGAACTGACCGGTTGCGAAGTAATTGTTGGACCTCGTGAGTCTGCCGGACTGCCTTCCTTCTTCAAACAAAGGTGGAATAAGTAGTAAAATAGCTTCTGGTTAAAATGGTCTTGACGCCGAATATTTAAAGAGAAAATTTGGCGCAAGAAATGTAACGGGAGAGATTTTGTTCGGAAACCGAGAGTATAAATTATTAAAAATGGCGAAAGGAGCGGGAGAAATGGCTGTAAATATAGTTAAGGAAAGATGGACCAGTAAGGTAGCAGAACTTACTATTGGTACTGGTCCGAATGCAGTTAAGGTTGGAGGTGAAACTACACTTCCATACCTGCAATTTGAAGGAGAATTACCAAATAAGTCTCTGGTAGCTTTGGAAGTTTTCGATATGGCACCCCAAGATTGGCCTGAATTATTAACATCCGCTTTTGCAGATGTACTTAACGACCCGGTTGCTTGGGCCAAAAAATGTGTGGAATTAGGCGCCGGCGCAGTAGCATTAAGATTGATGAGTGCTCATCCTGACTGGAAAAATGCTTCCGGTGAAGAGGTTGCTAAAACAGCTAAGGCTGTTGCCGATGCTATTGATGTACCTCTGATTGTTATCGGTTGCGGTGTGGAAGAAAAAGACGGCGAAATCCTTCCCGTTGTCGCAGACGCATTATCTGGCAAGGCTTGCCTGATTGGTTGCGTAACTCCTGAAAACTATAAGACCATTACAGCCGCTGCCATTGGTGCGGGACATAGCCTTATAGCTTCCTCTCCGTTGGACATTAACCTTGCCAAGCAGTTAAATATTCTGCTGAATGAAATGGCTATGCCGTTAGACAGGATTGCGATTGACCCGTTGGTTGGCGCTCTTGGATACGGTATTGAATATGCTTACTCCATTATGGAACGTGCCCGTATGGGAGCTCTTACCGGTGACAAGATGCTGGCTATGCCAATTTGCTCCTTCGTAGGTCAGGAAGCTTGGAAGAGCAAGGAAGCAAAAGATCCCGATGTTGCTGAGTGGGGTCCGATCCATGACCGCGCTATTCTGTGGGAAGCTATAACAGCATCTACTTTTGCTGTTGCCGGTAGTTCCATTATGATTATGCGCCATCCCGAGGCAATGAAACTCTTCTATGCTTGGGAAAACGAAATGAGGAAGTCCAACGCTTATTAATATAAAGAAAAAGGAGGCATGAAAATTAATGTTTGAAATTATCGGTGAAAGAATTAACGGTCTTTTCACAGACATTCGTGAGGCCATTGCCAACAAAGACCCGAAACCTATTCAGCAGTGGGCTGTAAAGCAGGCTGAGAAGGGCGCTGCCTGGTTGGACATTAATACCGGGCCTATTTCCAGTAAAGAGGAACAAGCTGAAGTAATGGAATGGTTAGTAAAGACTGCCCAGGAAGCCGTTGACCTTCCCTGTGCTATCGATACTACTAACCCCTTGGCTATGGAAGCAGGGCTCAAGGTTCATAAGGGTAAAGCCATGATTAACTCCACAACGGCAGAACAGGCTAAAATGGAAGTATTTTTTCCCATGGCAGCCAAATATAATGCGGCTCTGGTAGCACTGGCTATGAATGAGAAAGGTGTTCCCAAGAGCGCCGAAGACCGTACAGCGCTTGCAATGGAATTAGTTGCTATGGCTGATGCATACGGCATACCCTTCCAGGATCTGTACATAGATCCCCTTGTATTGCCTGTAAACGTTGCTCAGGAGCACGCTCCGGAAGCTTTGGAGGCTCTCCGCCAGGTTAAGCTTCTCTCCAACCCGGCTCCCAAAACCACTGTTGGCTTGAGCAACATTTCCCAGAAGGCTCCTAACCGTCCGCTGATCAACCGTACTTTCCTGGCTATGGCAATGGTCTGCGGTTTGGATTCCGCTATTATGGATGCTGATGATGATGACCTGGTAGATACCGCAGCTACTGCCAGCATCATTCTGAATCAGTCTATTTACTGCGATTCCTACCTTAAGATTTTTAGACAGAAATAGATAAAACTGTTACAAGATAATTTAGAGAGCTCCCTCTTAAGGGAGCTCTCTAAAATTAAGTTCTCTCTTTAGGAGGGGAGCTTAAATGGGGAACAAAGCAAGAGTGGGTGTTTTTCTCTGTGGCTGTAAGGAGGTTATTACCGATACTGTAAATTTTGGCCGGATAATTGCCGAAATTAAAAAGACTTCCTTCGTTCAGTACATACGGGAAAGCCAGCACCTTTGCGCCTGCCTTGAGGGTGAACTTATGGCTGCGGAAATTAAAAAATACCGATTAAACCGCATCGTTGTAGTTGGTTGTTCAGGTCCCCGGCAGGAGAAATTTTTTACATCTATTTTGGAGAAAGTTGGCCTTAATTTACATTTTTTTACTATGGTTAATCTGAGGGAAGAATGCAGTTTAGTACATCCGAAAAGCGTTCAGGCGACCGCAAAAGCGTTGCGGCAAGTAAAAAGGGGTATTGCCCGGTTAGTTAAAATGGATGAAGTATCTTGTGAAGTAGTTAAGGTTAACCGGACTGTCCTGATTATCGGCGGTGGGATAGCCGGAATAGAAACAGCTCTGGAAGTAGCGGCCAAGGGGTTAAAAGTGATTATTATAGAACGAGAAGAGTTTCCTGGCGGTAACCTAACAAAGATTAATTCAGTATATGGAATAGATTCAAAACCTTCTGAAATTTTGAAAGAAAAATTAGCTTTATTAAAGGCTAATTCTGACATAAATTTGATGACATCTACCAAAGTGATTGATATTGACGGTAATATTGGTAATTTCACTGTTTATCTGGAAAACGAGGGACAGGAATTTTCTGTTAAGGTTGGTTCCATTGTAGTGGCCACCGGGTTACAAACCATTTTCTGTTCCGTTAAGTATGGTTTAGGAATTGCCGATAATTTACTGGGGCTAGCGAAGTTAGAGCATTATTTATTACAGGGAAAAGATTTCACGAAAAAGAAAATATCTTTCGTTATTGGTAAAACGGGCGAAAATTTCAATTTACCTTTTATTGTGGCTCTGAAAAATGCCTTATATCTGAAGACGAGATTCGATGCAGAAATATATGTATTTTACTCTAATATTAAGGTTGCCGGCGATAACTGGGAGGCTTTATATACCGAAGCAAAGGATGCCGGAATCAGATTTTATAAATTTACAGAAAAGCTTAATATAACCGTTGATAACGGAGAAGTGACTATCAGTTATGAGGATCCTTTGCTGGCCGCTAAGATTCCCGGAAATTACAGGATTGTATGTGATCTTGCCATACTGCCTGAAGAAATTGTACCCTCGGACGGAACGGAAGAACTGGCCGGGATGCTGGACATCGAACTGGGGCCCGACTATTTTCTGGGGCCTGATAATGTTCATCTTTTTTCGGAGTATACAAGCAGGGAGGGCATATACCTGGCAGGCAGTTGTCAGAAGCCCAGCCTCCTTCCGGAAATTATGATACAGGCTAAAACAGTGGCTGCAGATATATATAAGAAATTGAGAACGGAAGAGGTTAAAGTTGAATATATGCAACCCTATGTAGATGCTTCAAAATGCGTGGTATGTCTAACCTGTTATCGCTGCTGTCCCCATAAAGCCATTACCATTGCATACGATCGGCAGTTCAATAACTTGTATAGATCTGCGGCACAGGTAAATCCTCTTGCTTGCCGGCGCTGCGGAATATGTGCTGCGGAGTGTCCGGCTAAAGCCATTCATTTACCCGGTTATACTGATTTGCAAATTTTGGCCCAACTGGATGCCCTGGAGGTCTAACTATGAATAACCAGAACAGCTTTGAGCCAAAACTTGTTGTTTTTTGTTGTGAGAATTCGGGCCTTTTGGCGGCGGAGCAGGCAGGTAAAATGCAGTTATGCTATCCTGACAGAGTAGATTTGATAAAATTGCCATGCGCTGGAAAAATAGATGTTATATATTTTTTGAAGGCCTTGGAAAAAGGGGCTGACGGAGCTATTTTACTGGCGTGTCACCAGGAAAATTGTAGATTCCTTAAAGGCAATTCCCGAGCGGGTCAACGCGTTGTGCAGGTTAAAAAAATGCTTAAGGAAATCGGTATTGAAGAAGAACGGGTTGGCATTTATTATATCGCTGGAAATATGGGCCACGAGTTTGTAGAGATAGTCCGGGGAATGTATGACAAGCTTAGGGAGATGGGGCCAAATCCCGGGAAGGTGATAAAATGATTGTTGCCGAACGAAAACCCATTGAAGAAATCCTGAAAGTCGTTAACAGCCACGGGAAAGTATTGATTTTAGGATGTCGTGGTTGTGTTACAGTATGTTCAGCCGGCGGGGAAAAGGAAGTTAGCATTCTTGGTTCCCAGTTAAATCTGGCCTGTAACAAAGAAAAACGCCGTGTAGAGTTTTTTGAAAAGACTGTAGAGCGGCAGTGCGACTTTGAGTACCTGGCTGGTTTGCGGCATGAGGCGAAAGAAGCGGAGGCAATTCTGTCTATGGCCTGCGGAGTGGGTGTGCAGCTATGTGCCGAGTATTTCAGGAATAAACATGTTTATCCGGCTCTTAATACTAAATTTTTAGGTGCCAATATTGCTTTAGGTAAGTGGGAGGAAAGGTGTCAGGCATGCGGAGATTGCGTGTTGGGACAAACAGGCGGCATTTGCCCGGTTTCTCGTTGTTCGAAAAGCTTGTTTAACGGGCCTTGCGGTGGATCGCAGCATGGCAAGTGCGAAGTGGGGAAGGGCGAAATTGAATGTGGTTGGGCCCTGATTATAGAACGCCTTACCCGCTTGAGGAAACTGGATAACCTGAAGGAAATAATGGGCATGAAAAACTGGCGTTTTAGTCGTGATGGCGGCCCGAGAAAGCTGGTAAGGGAGGAATTATACCTTGAAGGCAGGAAGTAGACTGGAAAAGGTATTAAATGCCGGTCATTTTGCTGTTACCGGTGAAATAAATCCTCCCCAAAATGCCGAAGGCAAAGTCATTGCTCATCACGGCGAAATGCTCAGAGATTATTGTGATGCAATAAACCTTGCTGATAACCAAACTGCCGTGGTACGCCTATCCAGTATCGCTTCAGGCATTGTTTTACAGCAAATGGGCATCGAGCCGAACATTCATATTGTAGCCAGGGACAGGAACCGCATAGCTATCCAGAGTGATGTTCTGGGAGCGGCGGCTTTTGGGATTAAGAATGTTCTCTGCCTGTCCGGAGACCACCAGACCTTGGGTAACCACCCTACTGCTAAAAACGTCTATGATATAGATTCGATTCAGATGTTAAAAATGCTGGACGGCATGAGAAAAGGCTATTTTGCTAACGGTGAAGAAATTAAGGGCCCACGGCCGGAACTTTTCCTGGGCTGTGCAGCTAACCCTTTTGGCGATCCTTTTGAGTACCGTGTATTGCGCTTGGCCAAAAAGATTGAAGCAGGAGCAGATTTTGTACAAACCCAGAGTATTTTTGATATGGAAAGGTTTGAAAGATGGATGGAAATAGTCAGGGCTGCAGGGCTGCATAAAAAGGTTAAAATTCTGGCTGGGGTAACCCCTCTAAGGTCCTGGAAGGCCGCTGGTTTTATCAAAAATAAGGTGGCCGGAATGATTGTTGACGACAGACTCATTGAACGGCTTAAGGCTGCGAAGGACCCAGAGGAAGAAGGCATCAAGATATGCGTGGAGCAAATAAACTACCTGAAGACCATGGAAGGTATTGCCGGAGTGCACATAATGGCTGTTGCCTGGGAAGAAATTATTCCTGAGATTGTTAAGAGGGCCAACCTCTATCCAAGACCTCAAATAAATTAACCCTATGTTTGGCGGAGGAGAAATACTTTGCATAACAAACGAGTTCTTGTTATTGGCGGCGGTACCGCTGGGATGGCTGCTGCATTAGAAGCTGCCGACCAGGGACTTTTGGTATTTCTGGTAGAAAAAAACAGGGATATGGGCGGCTGGGCCTATACTTACTGTTGTAAAGCCACAGAAAAATGTAATAAGTGCGGGACCTGCCTGGTGCTGCAGTTAAAAGGATATGTTGAAAGACACCCACTGATTACCGTTTTTTGCAATAGCCATGTTATAGGAATGACCGGCAGGGCAGGAGCCTATACGGTGCAAATAGGAACAGAACAGGGGGAAATAAAACTTGACGTGGCTGCCATAATACTGGCTACCGGATTTAAACCTTTTAATGCAGCTTTAAAAGGAGAGTTTCACTATGGCAAACACCCTAATGTAGTTACTGCACTGGAATTAGAGCAAACTTTAAAGACAAAAGGCTCAGTGGTACGAGCCTTTGGTGAAGTCAGAAAGATAGGGTTTATCCAGTGTGTCGGCAGCAGGGATTTGGTATTGGGCAATAACTATTGTTCCAGGGTATGTTGCATGTATGCCGCCAAGCTGGCCAAACTCTTACGGGCGGAACTACCCCAAGCGGAAATATCGATTTTCTTTATGGATTTGCAGACCTTTGGTAAAGGGTTTGATGATTTCATTAAATCTTGCAGGTCAGATGACAAAATCCATTTTATCAGGGGAATTCCGGCCAAGATTTTCAGTTTCCCCTATGACAGGTTAACTGTAAGGTATGCTGATTCAATAACGGGTGAAGCTATTGAAGAAAAATTTGATATCATAATCCTTTCGTCGGCTATCTTGCCGGGTGAAGATACGGCAAAACTGGCCGAAATTTTTGGTCTGGAAACTGATGAACATGGTTTCTTTGCCGTGAACCCGTTAAATCCTGTTGCTACAAATAAAGAAGCGGTTTTTGTTGCCGGAACGTGCCAGTCTCCCAAAGATATACCGGGGAGTATTGAACAGGGAAAGGCAGCTGCCGGCGCTGTAGTTGATTTTCTTTGTTCCACATTATGAACAGCGAAACATTGTTCGCTTTATAGCCCAAATCACCGTCTCGATTGAATGGCCATCCATGGCTCACAGTCGCTCGGCCTTCCATGGCCTCTCCCGGTGATTTGGGCCATTCCGCTTACAAAGGTTTTTGGTACAAAATTTATGAACAGTTCGCCAACACCTTTGCTGAACTATTTTCCACAGGCTGTAGGCAATATATCTCGGCCTGTAATCGCTAATCCACTTTGGGTATGCAGATCTTACTGCCTATTTGGAGATTGCGGGGGTCCACATCAGGATTTGCCGCAAGAAGTTTTTTTAATGGAATATTCAATTTTTTGGCGATCAAGTATAATGTATCTCCGGGGCTAACCTCCCAGTAAATGCCGCTCGGGCAGGGCACAGAATGTTTAAATGGAAATTTGCGAAAACTTAACATGGACATCTTAATCTTCCCTTCTTTTTGTAATATTTTATGTTCCGGAGTGTGGCCAACGTGCATCATTTTGTTTATAATCTTATAATTATTGGGGCAGCCTTTGTTTTATTTTTAATAGGGTCAACCTTTTTACATGAGCTGTCTCACTATGTGGCCGCCAGGTTGGCGGGTTTTAAAATAGTTGGTTATCAGCTTTGGACAATTCCCTTCAAGCGCCGAGGATATGTTGATGTATTTATCAGCAGACACACTAAAAAGCTTATGCTGAAGAAAGGATTTATGCACGGTTCAGGTTTAATGGTACACCTCATCATTTTAATTATAGCTTTATTCGCTGCCTATCATAGCTCTGTAAGCTGGGGAAGAGCTGGATGGTTGACCGGCGCCTTTGTTAACGCTTATCTGTTTCTGCTTAACCTGATTCCCGAGGAATCTGACGGCCGGAAATTAATAGCCTTGTTTAAGGCCAGGGCATAAAAGAAGGCATTGGAGGGGAGGTACTTTTCTTTGCAGGGGATTATATTTGATTTTGATGATACACTGGTTGAGACAACCATTTATTTTGACCAGGCCAAGGAAAAATTTGCGGCAAAAATGAAAGAACTGGGTTTTTCTATCCCAGAGGCGTTGGATACTTTAAACAAGTTTGATATTCGGAATGTTCTCAACTGCGGTGGGTTTTTAAAAGAATGTTTTCCTAAAGCATTGGTTGAAACATACGAGTATTACTGTTCTCTTCATAATTTGAAGGCCTGCCGAACAACGGCTGCTTGGCTGGAACAGCTTGGTTGGAAGGTATTTGATGCCCCCGTGGTTCTCATTGATGGAGCAGAGAAAGTGGTAAAGGAACTGGCACGTGATTATCGGCTGTTTTTGGCTACCAAAGGCGAACCGGAAACGCAGGTTAAACGTCTAAAGGCAACAGGGTTGGCGCAATATTTTGAAAAAGTTTATGTGGTTCCGGATAAAACTCCCGTCGAGTATAAGAGAATTGCGGCGGAAAACAGACTTGAACCTGCGCAGTCCTGGGTAGTGGGGAACAGTATGAAAGGTGATATTAACCCAGGCTTAAAGGTGGGGTTTAACTGTATTCATGTTTACCACCGACATACATGGGATTTTGAAGAAGAACCGCCAGTCGGGGACTTCGTATCTGTCCAAAGCCTTGAAGAGATACCAGATATTATAAAGAATGGCGAAAAATAAAACACAACTGTCCTAGTGTTTCTCTGTTAACTGCCGCACAGGGACGGTTTTTACAGGTTCCGCAAAAACATCGGAAGAAATCACTGCTGTTTGTTGTTCGGGATTTAAGCCTTCAATCCATACTGGGGCGCCGTTATACCTTACGTCAATAATTTCCGGTGAATTGACTATTTCTTCTGCGCGTTTATAATCCATAGTACCTCGTCTCCTTTTACATTTTTTATTACAATATTTGTTCTTATATTGCCACAGAGAAATATCTATTATTCATTTGTTCACCGGCTTAAGAATTGAGGATAAACTTTCACGCAGTAATCGCCTTTAGCGCCAGCACCTTTTCTTTTTCAGGTAGTAGGCGATGAGAGTTATTGCAATGGCGATAATAATGAAAATATCTGCTTCATGGAACCAAAGGCGAATGCGCTCCCAGTGCTCTCGCATTTTGTACCCCGCATAGACCAGGGCCACGGACCATGGTAAAGAGCCAAGAAATGTATAAAGGAGAAATTTGGTAAAATTCATTTTGCCTATACCGCAGGGTAATGAGATAAAAGTGCGAATAATGGGGAGTAGCCGGGTAAAAAAGGCTGTGGCTTCGCCGTATTTGGCAAACCATGTTTCTGCTTTTTTTAGGTCCTGCGGGGAAATAAAAAAATACTTGCCAAACCTGGTGATAAAAGGACGTCCGCCAACCCGGCCCACCAGATAGGCTAGGGCAGAACCCGCTGTTCCGCCCATAGTTCCTGCTAATACGGTCCCCCAAAAGGATAGTTTTCCGGTGGAAACCAGGTAACCGCCGAAAGGCAATATAATTTCGCTGGGAATAGGTATACAGGCGCTTTCCAGGGCCATACCTATACCAATGCCCCAATAATGCATTTTGACAATGGCCAGAATGACTAATTTAAAAAAATCTGATAAAATTTCCGTCATTTGTGCCTCCTGGTTATATTGAATTTAGTCAACCGGGAATAGTTTGCCGTTAATTTTCGCTTTACGATACAAGACGTGTCTTTTCAGCGACTTCTGTAACTGGTCGAAATCGGGGTTTAAGTTAATCTGGCTGACACACCTTGCCCAGTAGTCTTCAAACGGAGTGAGGGCGCGGGCTAATGCGTAGTAAGCGTGGTGGCCTTTTTCCGTCAGCTTGATGGTTTTTCTGTCCATCAATTCTCCTTGTATAAGTTCTTCTATGATTGATTGCAGAGAAAAACTGTAAACTCCCGAAGCAGTGCGGATAAAATCGTAAAACCCAATATCGTGTTTTTCCAGATTATTGGCAGAGGCCAGGTACAGCAAAGTATGAATAGATTTAAAGGATGGGAAGTTAAATTGTGTAACCAATCGCATAATCAGGATGTGTTGAACTGTAAAATGTGCCATCTTACCCTCCGGATACGCTGTGCGGTAATAAAATCATTCTTTATTACTTAGATTAATATTAGCCCATATCCTCTTGAATTACAAAAAATGATTGACATTTAATATAATAGTTGCTAACATAAATTTAAAACAGCTAAATATTTTAGTCTCTTATCAAGAGAGGTGGAGGGACTGGCCCAATGAAACCCGGCAACAACGTCTGAAGAGACGGAATGTGCCAATTCCTGCAGAAGTTCGGCTTCTGGCAGATAAGAGGATGTATAACTGAAGTTATAACCTCTTTTTGACCAGAAAAGAGGTTTTTTTATGTTTAGGGAATTTTGCTTTGAGGGAAAGTTTCCTTGAGGTTTTGATAGAAACTTTTGTTATTTTTCGCTAAATTAGGAGGGAAGGAAATGGGTATTAAGCGGACCTATGACGAGATTAATGAAAAAATAAAAGCCGGTAAGGTGGTAGTTGTTACAGCAGAGGAAGTTATTTCTATGGTTGAAGAGCAGGGCGTGCAGAAAGTAGCTGAGGAAGTGGATGTAGTTACTACAGGGACCTTTGGGCCCATGTGTTCTTCCGGAGCCTTTTTTAATTTTGGTCACCCGAAACCCAGGATTAAGATGCAGAAAGTTTGGATGAATGGAGTTCCTGCCTATACAGGTATTGCTGCAGTCGATGCATACCTGGGGGTAAACGAACTTACAGAATATGATCCCCTGAACAGCAATCACCCGGGCGAATTTCGGTATGGCGGCGGGCATGTTATTGAGGACCTGCTTCTGGGTAAGAAAATTAAATTTGAAGCTATCGGCTACGGTACTGATTGTTATCCCAGAAAAAAGATTGAGACTTATATAACCCTTGACGATATAAATGAAGCGACTCTTTTTAATCCGCGCAATGCTTACCAGAACTACAATTGTGCCGTAAACCTTTCTGATAGGACCATTTATACATATATGGGAGTTTTAAAGCCTAACCTGGGTAATGCCCATTACTGCAGCGCCGGTCAGCTTAGCCCTTTGTTAAATGACCCATACTACCGGACCATCGGTATTGGAACAAGAATTTTCCTTGGGGGCGGTATTGGCTATGTGGCCTGGCACGGTACTCAGCATAATCCCTGTGTGCCCCGTGGCGAAAATGGCGTGCCTTTGGGTGGAGCGGGGACCATCGCTGTCATTGGCGACCTGAAGCAAATGGATGCCCGCTGGCTAAGAGGTACGAGTTTCCTCGGTTATGGCTCTACTCTTACGGTGGGATTGGGTATTCCTATCCCCATACTTGATGAGGATATGCTGCGTTTTACGGCGGTGAAGGATGAGGACATTTTCTGTCCGATAGTGGACTATAGCGAAGCCTACCCACAGGGAACGGGAGAAATTCTCGGCCGGGTAAGTTACGCTCAGTTGAAGTCAGGCAAGATAGAAATCAACGGGAAAGAAGTCCCCACAGCGCCCCTTTCCAGTTATCCGAAAGCCCGGGAAATAGCTAATATTTTAAAAGACTGGATCAAACAGGGTAAATTTACTTTGACGGAGCCCGTGCAAAGCCTGCCGGGAGCAGATTCCGGCATCCAGTCCAAACCTTTGAAAGAAGTGTAGGCGTAGGCGCGGCGTTCGAATGTGAATTAGAAAGGAGTGCGGAAAATTGACAAAGAGGATAGTCCTGAGGTTTCCTTCTCAGATTGTAGATAAACCTTTGTTGTACCATCTGGTCAAGGATTTCGGTTTGATGGTTAATGTGCTGAAAGCAAATGTTAACCCCCGTAAGGAAGGGTTTATGGTTATGGAACTATCGGGTGAAACATCCAGCTACGACCAGGGAATTGATTTTTTGAAAAAGCAGGGTGTTACCGTAGAAAAATTGGCGGAAGATATTGTCCGCGATGTTGACAGATGTACTCATTGTGGTCACTGCACCAGTTTATGCCCTGTGGGCGCCCTATATATAATCAGGCCCTCCATGGAAGTGGCTTTTGATGAAGAAAAGTGCATAGTATGCGGTTTGTGTCTCAAGGCCTGCCCGGTGAAAGCTATTGAGCTTAATTTTAACGGCAGGTAACAGGAAGGTAAATTATGTATGTAGACCGTACTTATCGTGAAACGTTTTCCGCCAAGGACCTGGTCCCATTCCGGGTCGTCATTAAGGATAGCGACATGATGATTTTGGTGGATAAGGAAAGTTATGTTCCCGAGTTGCCTAAAAAAGCCGAACAAATAACCAGGTTTTACCGCACCCAATTAGAAGATTACATTATGCGCGACCCCATTTTCAAAACAACTCTCGAACCGCATTTAGCTTATGAAGATGCGCCGCCCATAGCCTTGGAAATGGTAAAGGCGGGCAACTCCTGCGGAGTGGGCCCAATGGCAGCCGTGGCAGGAGCCATGGCCGAGCGGGTGGGCAGAGCCTTGCTGAAGAAGGTAAAAGAAGTAATAGTTGAAAACGGTGGCGACTTGTTTTTATGTATTAAAAAGCCCAGAATCGTCGGAATATTTGCAGGTCAGTCGCCTTTTTCCGATAAGTTGGCCTTGAAAGTTTACCCTGGGGAAAGTCCCCTGGGCTTGTGTACTTCTTCGGGAACTGTTGGCCCATCCCTGAGTTTTGGTAAAGCTGATGCCGTGGTAATTGCTGCCCCTTCGGCGGCTTTGGCAGACGCTGCGGCCACTGCTGTCGGCAACCTGATCCAAACGAAAGACGATGTGGTAAAAGGCGTTGAAGCCGCCAAACGAATTAAAGGAGTAACCGGGGTTCTGGTGATAAAAGACGACCGGTTATCGGCCTGGGGAGATATAGAAATAGTGCCCAGGGCCTAACAAAGGGGCTGTCTCGACAGCCCCTTTTTGTGAGCGTGTTATTCGGAGTATACGGTTTTGTTTCTGTTTTTATCCTGATGACGTTCGATGGCCAGTTCAATTAGCCGGTCTAACAGCTTATCATAGGGTAGACCGGTGGCAGCCCATAATTTGGGGTACATGCTGATTTCTGTAAAACCGGGCAGGGTGTTAATCTCGTTGATTAAAATTTCCCCGGTATCTTTTTTTATAAAGAAGTCAACGCGGGAAAGCCCGGCTCCATCGATCGCCTTAAAGGCCTTGACGGCCAATTTTCTTACTTCGTTCATAGTTTTATCATCCAAAGGGGCCGGAATTTTCAATTCCGAAGTCCCGCTGATATATTTGGCCTCGTAGTCATAAAAGTCATTACAGGGGACAATTTCTCCGGCAATGGAGGCTTCCGGTTCGTCGTTGCCGAGAACGGCTACTTCAATTTCCCGGCCATTGATATTTTCTTCCACTACAACCTTGCGGTCGTAAAGACACGCCAGGTGCATGGCTTTTACAAGCTCATCCCTGTTGGCTGCTTTGGAAATACCTACACTGGAACCCAAATTTGCCGGTTTTACAAATACGGGATAACCGAGAGCGGTTTCTATTTCGTCACATATAGGGTCTTGGTCTTTTTCCCATTCCTTGCGGAGAAATGTCAGGTATTTTCCCTGGGGCAGGTTATGTTGGGCAAACATGGCTTTCATCATGGCTTTGTCCATGCCTACCGAGGATGCGGCAACTCCACAGCCCACATAGGGGATATTGGCTAATTCCAAGAGTCCTTGCAGTGTGCCGTCTTCGCCGAAGGTACCGTGTAAGACCGGTAAAACCACATCCACAGATTCGCGGGTAAAGAAAATTTGGCCCGGCTCTTTTTCCTGTAAGTTAACCAGGTTATCCCCCGTGGGGTCGGCCAGGATGGCTGCTTCGCATTTGATGTTGCTGTCAAATGTATTAAGTGAGGATAGAATGTACCATTTTCCTTCCCGGGATATTTTTATGGGAATTATCTCATACTTTTCCTTGTTTAAAGCCTGCAAAACAGAATTGGCCGAGGCAAGGGATACTTCATGCTCGCCCGATTTACCGCCGAAAATTACTGCTACTCTGTTTTTTTTCATCGGATGACCTCCTTAATTTAATCCGCCGGTGAGCCACTGGTGTCTACAAGATATGATTTATTCAACAAGAGTCGGTTTATTCCTCTGTGGTTTCCTAAAATCACAAACTTTTCATCCAATATTAATTATATGATACAAAGGCTTTTGGCGGGAGGCGGAATGACATAATATATCTTTTTCCTTTGAAAGACAGGGTTTTTTATGCTAAAATAATTTCGGCTAATTCAGAAAGAGGAGGATTGGATATGGCCGGTCATTCTAAATGGGCTAACATTAAACATAGAAAAGCCAAGCAGGATGCTCAGAAAGGCAAAATTTTTACCAAGCTGGGTAAAGAATTAATTGTTGCTGTAAAGCAGGGCGGGGGTGACCCCGAAGCCAATCCCAGGTTGAAAGCGGTAATTCAGAAGTGCCGGGAAGCTAACATGCCCATGGACAATATTAACCGGACCATTGCCAAGGCTACCGGGGAATTGGCCGGTGTAAATTACGAGGAAATTGTCTATGAAGGCTATGGTCCCGGCGGTGTGGCCGTTCTGCTTAATGTCACTACCGATAACCGGAACAGGACAGCAGGAGAAATTCGCCACCTTTTCTCTAAACACGGGGGTAACTTGGGTGAATCGGGTTGTGTGGCCTGGATGTTTGAAAACAAGGGTTTAATTACCCTGAATAAAGAAGAAGTGACTATGGACGGAGACGATTTAATGCTGCTCGTGTTGGATGCCGGAGCGGAAGATATGAAAGAAGAGGACGATATGATAGAGATTATCACTGCTCCGGAAGACCTGCACAAGGTTAAAGAAGTCCTGACAGCCCAGGGGTTAAAACCTGAGGTAGCCGAGTTAACCATGCTGCCAAAGAGTACGGTGGCCGTACAAGGCGACGAAGCCGTAAAGATGATGAAATTGATGGATTTATTGGAAGACCATGATGATGTACAGGCAGTCTATGCCAACTTCGAGATTTCTGACGAGCAAATGGAAATGATCGGGTAGTTTGATTACTTCCTCATGAATAATTTCCCTCCTTTCTGGCAATACTTATTAGTCAACAAGAGTATTGAAAGGAGGGGTAAGATGAGGCAAGGGAGTTGGCAAAAGAAACTGGCTGTTGCGCTGGGGATTCTGTTTGTTTTAAGTTTTACAGCCTGTTATGCCTTTTTTGACGGATGGCTGCCGGGCATATATACTTCGGAGTCTGCAGCCAAAAAACCGGTGGAAAGGAAACCGCGTATCAAGGCCGATACCAGGATAGCCAAAGCGCTGGTTTTTGCGTGCAATGATAAAGTTTATACTACCATACCCACAACCAGCAAATATATAGGCATGGATTTTGAGGCCCTGGCGAAGGAGTTTCCCCCCGAAGAGGGTTGGGAAATAGATGATTCTGTGCCAAACGAACTTATTATTACCCGGCACGAAAACAAGGTCTGTCCTTATCATAGAGAATTCAGGCATTTAGGGATAGATGAAGGTTTCCTGGCCATTTATGAGGGCCCCCTTGGTTACAACGATAAGGTTTTGCAACGGGAAAACGTAGCCGTTTACCTGCTGCCTCCTGAAATCCAGGAAGACTTGAACATGGCAATGAATTATAACCAACAGGACCCCGATACCCAGGCCAGGTTAAAAAGCCAGTTGGAATTTGAAGATGAGAATAAATTGAGCGCCGTGCTGGAGAACTTTGATGAATATAAAGAAGAATAATAAATAGGGTTTGCGTTGCAAACCTTCCTTTAAACCCCCGAGCGAAGCGACGGGGTTTTGATTCTGTTAATATGAACTTTGTTATTGACAGTATATCGGGCAGAGTTTAAAATATGAATAGATACCCCAACGGGGTATAAAGATTGGGGAGGGAGATTCTGATGGATAACAGAAGAGCTGTAATTGATGCGGAGAAATGCGATAGATCGCCGTGGTGCCCGGTAAAAAGGGTGTGCCCGGCCAATGCCGTCGAACGGGAGGATGATAACGACCCGTATTTTGTGAATGCTTATTGCCAGGGTTGCGGTAAATGTGTCCAGTACTGCCCGAGACGTGCTGTTTCCATGGTTTAGTTAACAAATAGCTCCGCTCCAATATTTCTAAGCCAGTCTATTGGAGGGGTAGGTGGGCTCACCGCTACCCCACCCACCCCTCCATAAAAAACGGCGGATTGAACCGGAGCCCCGCTCCGGAAACGTTTACTTTCCCCGAATATTTTAGGTCGATAGCCTCAGAGGGTAAATGAGCTGTAATATACCCTCTTTTTTCTTTGCGGTAATATAAACCACTAATTATCTAGGCTACCAATATTATACTCGGTTTCCTTTTCTGTTGGGGGGAGGATAATGTTAGGAAGGTGTCGAAATAGGTTTTTAGGGAGGTTATGCATGTGTTGATATTAGGCGTGGACCCTGGAACAGCTATTACGGGCTATGGACTGGTCAGGGTTCAGGGTAACAAACTGGATGCCGTTTCTTACGGTTGTATCCGTACAGATGCAGGGTTGCCTTTACATCAAAGACTACAGAAAATTAATTCGGAAATATCCAGGTTAATAAGGGAGTTCAAGCCAACTCATTTTGCCATAGAAGAACTTTTTTTCAACAAAAACACACGTACGGCCCTTTCCGTGGGGCAGGCAAGAGGTGTGGCTTTATTGGCTGCCGCCAACGCCGGCCTGGAAATTGCAGAATACACGCCGCTGCAGGTGAAACAGGCAGTGGTTGGCTACGGGCGGGCTGATAAAAACCAGGTGCAGTACATGGTCAAAACAATTCTTTGTTTGCCGGAAATACCGAAACCTGATGATACTGCCGACGCTTTGGCTGTAGCAATTTGTCACAGCCATTTTTATAAGATGGAAGATATTTTCCTGATAAGGGGAAAATAAGATGAAGGGGAAAATATGATGATATCTTTTTTAAGAGGAGAACTGAATTATATTGGCGAAGACTACATAATCATTGATGTGCACGGGGTTGGATACAAGGTTTATGTTCCGGCGTCGTTTATCGGTAAACTCCCTGCCTGCGGCCAGCCGGTAACAGTATTTACCCATTTATATGTCCGGGAAGATGTTATGCAGCTATACGGTTTTCCGGATAGAGAAGAATTGGAGCTTTTTGAAGTTCTCCTCCAGGTTTCCGGAATAGGACCAAAGGTAGCTGTTTCCGTTCTTTCTGCTGTACCCGCCTCTTCTTTTAAGCAGGCTATTGTAAATGAACAGGTAGGAGTACTTACGCAGGTCCCGGGGATAGGTAAGAAAACAGCCCAGCGGATGATATTGGAATTAAAAGATAAATTAGGTAAATTGCCGGGAAGAGGTCAGGCCCCGCCTGTTTCTGCTAATTTTGCTCCCAACACCGAGGAGGCAGTTCAGGCCCTGATAGCTTTGGGCTATGCCCCCAATGAGGCCAGAAAGGCTGTCAACAAAGTAGTTAACACTCATCCTGAGCTGGGAGTGGAAGAGTCCATAAAGAAAGCCTTGCTGGAATTGGCCAGGTTCTAAATAAGGGGGAAAAGCATGGAAGAAAGAATCGTTTCCACCAAACCGAGAGAGGAAGATATGGAAGGGGATTACAGTCTAAGGCCCCGCAGAATTTCGGAATACATTGGCCAGCAAAAGGTCAAGGAAAATCTCCGGGTCTTTGTGGAGGCTGCCAAACAAAGGTCGGAATCGTTGGACCATGTGTTGCTTTTCGGGCCTCCCGGGCTGGGAAAAACAACTCTTGCGCATATTATTGCCAACGAAATGGGTGTCAATATAAGGATTACATCGGGACCGGCCATTGAAAGGCCCGGCGACCTGGCTGCCATTTTGACCAATTTAAGCCAGGGTGATATTTTATTTATAGATGAGATTCACCGTTTAAACCGAAGTGTGGAGGAAGTTCTTTACCCGGCTATGGAAGACTATGCCCTGGATATTATTATTGGTAAGGGCCCCAGCGCCCGGTCCTTACGCATTGACCTGCCCAAGTTTACCCTCATCGGGGCTACCACCAGGGCCGGTATGCTGACGTCACCTTTAAGAGATAGGTTCGGGGTTATTTTAAGGCTGGAATTTTATACTGCTGAGGAATTGATGGAAATAGTGCGGCGTGCGGCTGCCATATTGCAGGTAACCATTGATGACGAAGGCGCTTATGAAATAGCCCGCCGTTCCAGGGGTACCCCCAGGGTGGCCAACCGTTTGCTGAAACGGGTGCGGGATTTTGCCCAGGTAAAAGCCAACGGGCATGTTTCCAAGGAAGTTGCCGACATGGCGCTAAATTCGCTGGACGTTGATTTTTTGGGGCTCGACAGCATTGACCGTAGGTTGCTGACGACTATTATTGATAAATTTGGGGGCGGTCCTGTCGGCCTTGATACTTTAGCGGCTTCTATCGGTGAAGAAGCCGATACTATAGAAGATGTGGTGGAACCCTTTTTATTGCAGTTGGGATTCCTCAACCGGACCCCCAGGGGGCGACAGGCCACGCCATTAGCCTATAAGCATTTAGGCAGGACCTGTGCGGAGGAAGTGGCCAAGCAGACAGAATTATGGAGTTAGTAGTTTTAGATTGTATTGGTATATAATTTTAAGGAAAAAATAAGCTTTGGTGGTGTTGCATGAATATACTGTTACATATATGCTGCGGGCCCTGTTCCATATATCCGGTTAAAAAACTACGGGAGGAACAGCACCGGGTTAGGGGGTATTTTTATAATCCGAATATCCACCCTTATACGGAGTGGAAAAAACGGTTGGATACCCTTAAAGAGTATGCAGAAAAAATAGATTTGCCGTTAATAGTTGATGAAAATTATGAATTAGAAGACTTTTTACAACAAGTTGTATACCGGGAAAAAAACCGCTGCCGTATATGTTATTACATGCGGCTTTTGCGGGCGGCTAAAATAGCGAAAAAAGGCAAGTTTGATGCTTTTACCACTACTTTGCTGGTAAGTCCTTTTCAAAAACACGAAATGATCAAGGAGATTGGTGAAGAGGTTGCGGAGAAAACCGGTATACCTTTTTATTATCAGGACTTTCGGCCCGGGTTTAAGGAAGCCACGGCCGCGTCCAAAGAAATGCAGATGTACCGGCAGCAATATTGTGGATGTATTTTCAGTGAAAAGGAACGCTATTGCCGATAGGAGGTTTTTTTTATGGAATTTGGAAATATGGGCCGCCTAATGATGCTGATTGGCGCATTTTTGCTTCTTTTTGGCGCTTTGATTACCTTTGGTAGCAGGTTTATTCCTTTTGGCAGACTACCCGGGGATATTTTTTATCAAAAAGGAAACTTTTCCTTCTATTTTCCCATCGTTACCAGTATAGTACTAAGTATCCTGTTAACATTGATTCTAAACTTGTTAGCAAGAAAATAAAATTTATTTTTTCAAACCCTTAAAAAAGAAATTACATTGCCGAAGACTATAATATCGGGGAGGTGTAAACCACCATGGGGTTTCTCTTCCGAAATTCTTCTGACAAGGAGGAAAGTTCCGATTATAAAACACTGGTCCGGGAAGCCAAAAACGGTAACCACTTTGCTCGGGAACGGTTAATCAAAAGGTACTCCCCATTTGTATTGAAGATAACCTCGAAAGTATGCGGCAGATTTGTGCATATGGGAGAGGATGACGAAGTAAGTATAGGTCTAATGGCTTTCAATGAAGCTATTGACTGTTATGATGATAATAAAAACATGTCTTTTCTCAGTTTTGCCGAGACGGTCATCAAACGAAGGCTGGTAGATTATTTCCGAAAGGAACAGCAAAACAAAAACGCGGTTCCTTTATCGAGTTTTGAAACTGAGGATGAAGACGAATCGGAGGGTACTCTTTACCACATAGAGGCAAAACGATCCCAGGAAGTTTATCAACAGGCATCTTTGGCTGCAGAAAGAAAAGAAGAAATATTTATTTATAACCAGAAACTGCAGGAATTTGGGTTAACCTTTGCGGAACTGGTAAAGATTTCACCGAAACACGAAGATGCCCGGGTGCGGGCTATAGAGGTGGCGCACCTGATTTCCAGGGATGAAGAAATAAAGGAATACCTGCTTAGAAAAAAAGAGCTGCCTTTGAAAACTATTGAACAAAGGGTCGATATAAGCAGAAAGACCCTGGAAAGACAGCGTAAATACATAATAGCCGTGGCATTGATTTTAATCAATGATTTTGCGCATTTGAAACAGTATGTGGAAAAGGCTGTGTAGAAAGGAGGGGACATGATGAACAGAATGACGGGAGTTGTTTTGGAACAGGAAGGTACACATGTGATTGTATTGACTTCGACGGGTGAATTTAAGCGTATAAGGTGTCGGGGAAGGCTGCCGGAAATAGGCGAAGAAATATTCTTAAAAACCAATACGTATAGACCCTTTGTAACAAAATTTTCCTGGATTGCAGCTGCCGCCGCCATTCTGGTCTTGGCCCTGATGTCTCCTTTCGCTGCTATGGTAAATCAACCACCAGAAAAAGCTATTGCCTGGATAACCGTTGATATAAATCCCAGCCTGGAGCTTACCATAAGCAACAGAGAACGTATAATCAGCGCCATTGGTCTTAACAATGACGGGCGGAAACTGCTGAAACGGGTTGACATTATAGGTATGAAACCTGAAGAAGCTCTCATTGCATTGACCGATGAGGCCACCAATATGGGTTATATCAAGCAGGCAAAGGAGAATAACGTGGTCATTTCGGTGGCCAGTGCCGATAAGGGTTTTAACAGCCAGGAACTTGAACAAAAACTGGTGGCAGCCACCCAGGACGTGCTGTCAGAGAAGCGAATGGCAGCAGTTGTACAGACTGTGAAGGTAACGCCGGAATTTCGTGAAAAAGCCAAAAAGAAAGAAATCTCTACTGGAAAATATGCGGTACTGATAGAAGCTGTTAATTCCGGTATATTGATCAGCGAAGATGAAATAAAAGACAACAGTATAACCGACGCTATCAAAAAGGCTGGTGGCAAACCGGAAGAAATATTGCAAAAAGCCCATGAAGAGAAAATAGAGCAATTGCCGGAAAAAGAAAAGAAATACTTGATGATTGCCGGCCGGATCGACAGAAACAGGAGCAGCAAGGAGGAGCAGGGTAAAGATAAACCTGCTGCAGCAGAAGACGGTAAAAATACCTCCGGAAATAATGAAGACCAGACACTTACGAAAGATAATCCTGCCCGGGAAAATGACACTGAAAAACCGGGTAACGAACAGGGGAACAGTGGCGCCAAACCGGCGGAACAAAATGAAAAGCCTGCTGCCGGCGGGCCGGGAACCCAGAAACCCGCTGATACCGGTAATTCGACGAATAATGATTCTCAACGGGAGACCAACACGACCATCATTATCGACAACAATACAAGAAACCGTGATAACAGCATGAATTAGGCCTAAGGAGCTGCTTAAATAGGGCAGCTCTTCGTTATTTATGTTTTTTCTAGGATTTTGCTAAAACAGGGAGGAAGGGCGTTGCTTTTTGTCGAACTCCTATTGGCAACAATTTTCCAAGAGGAGGACTGAAATGCTGCCGATGTCCAAGGCTCTAAAGTATGCCATCAAAAAAGGAACAATTGCTCTGGCCCTGATGTTATGTGCCTCATTCCTATCAGGAAATACCGGTTCTGCGGAAGCTGCGATACCGAAAACAATCAGGATAGGTGTTATTGCCAGTACAGGCAAAGCTGCTTATAAAAACGCCGGGATCGTTAAATTTACGGTGCAGGGAAATTACCAGGTCATAGATGCAGGCGCTTTGCCTCCATTGAATGTCTTGGGTGATATGGAAGAAGGCTCTTCGTGGCAGGTAGCTTACCTGACTACCGGAATTCAGGTTATCCGGGACGGACAGCCGTTAATCATTACGCCCGGGCCGATAGTCATACAGGAAAAATCCCATTCCGGCAGCAACCTGGTTGTTTTGCAGAGTTATACGCCTAACGGCAGTAGTGAAACAGCCATAAATAAAAGATACCGCGGGAACATGGAGTTTAAGCTCGGTTCCGGCTATTTAACTGGTATTAACGACTTGCCTTTGGAAGAATATTTATATGGTGTTGTACCTAGAGAAATGAGCAATAACTGGCCGATTGAAGCGCTGAAGGCGCAGGCCCTGGCAGCCAGAACTTATGCTGTTGTCAATTACAATAAAAGAATTGCTCTTGGTTTCAACCTGCTGGATACCCCCGATGATCAGGCTTACGGCGGCTATGACAGCGAGGGGGCGCAGGCTACTCAGGCTGTGCAGGAGACGCAGGGGGAAATTATCACTTACCGGGGGGAACCAATTTCTGCTGTTTACCATTCTAATAGCGGTGGACATACGGAAGATAACGAAAATGTCTGGTCCGGACCGGCGCTGCCTTACCTGAGAGGGAAACCGGACCCATATAGTCTGAAAGGCAAGTTTGGCAGTTGGACCTATGAAACTGTTGCTACGGGAACCGATGCTTTGGGCAGGCTTGGAGTGCAGGATAAGTTGCGGCAGATTGACCCCAATTTCGGTACGTTGGCAGACATTGAACTCATTAAGTACCCTTCCGGCCGGGTGAAAAAGATAGTAATTACTGATTCAATGGGTTATACTATTGAAAAAACGGGTAGTGAGTTTGGCAAGCTATTTAACCCAAGTTTTTATACTTATTTAAATGAGCAAAGTTTTATGTCCAACTTTTTCAGTGTGGAATTCCTGCAGCAAAATTCCTTGACAGTTGTGGATGCAGCGGGGAATACCAGGTCTGTAACAGGCCAGTCAGGCCTGATGGCAGTAAGCGGGGACGGGACAGTCAGTTCCCTGGACGGCGGTTCCGCAGGCGTTTATGGGACTGATGGAACCAACACTGTTAAGTTAACCGTCTTTCCTGAGCAGATTGTTTTCAAGGGCCACGGCTGGGGGCATGGAGTGGGTATGTCCCAGTGGGGCGCTTACCAGATGGCGAAAGAAGGAAAGACATATAGGGATATAATCACCTTTTATTATACAGGAGTGGAAATAAGCAAATAAATTATGCATAACAGAAAGGAATATTATGAAAGTCGCTGATTTCGATTTTGAACTGCCGGAAGAGCTTATCGCCCAGGAACCGGTTGAGCCAAGAGACCACTCACGGTTGCTGGTTGTGAACAGGGATAACGGGAATATCGAACATAAAAGGTTTTATAATTGTATCGATTATATAGAGCCGGGAGACGTGCTGGTGGTCAATAATACCAGGGTTCTTCCGGCCCGGTTGTTTGGGGAGAAAAAAGGCAGCGGTGCGAAAATCGAATTTGTCCTGCTAAAAAGGATTGACCGGGACAAGTGGGAGGTGCTGGTCAAGCCGGGTAAGCGGGTCAAGCCCGGTACCGTAATCCTCTTCGGCGGTGGATTACTGGAAGCCTTTGTTCTGCAAACTACGGAATCAGGGGGACGGTTAGTGGAATTTAGATACGAAGGTATTTTTGAAGAACTGCTGGACAGGTTTGGTCAGATGCCGTTGCCGCCTTATATTAAAAAGCAGCTCGATGATCGGGAACGTTATCAGACGGTCTATGCCAGGGCAAGCGGTTCCGCTGCCGCCCCTACGGCCGGACTCCATTTTACTGAGGAACTGTTAAAAAAAATGCATGAAAAGGGCGTAGTTATTGCCGAAGTTATGCTGCACGTGGGTCTGGGTACCTTTAGGCCTGTGAAGGTAGATAACGTGGAAGACCACCGGATGCATGCCGAGTATTATGAAATAAATGAAGAAACAGCTAACCTGATTAACAGACAGCGGGACCGGGGTCATAAAATTATCGCTGTCGGGACGACCAGTTGCCGGGCGCTGGAAACTGCTGCGGATTCTTCGGGTAATTTAAAACCTGGCTGCGGCTGGACAGATATATTTATTTATCCGGGGTACCGGTTTAAAGCCGTCGACCGGTTAATCACCAATTTTCACCTGCCCAGGTCAACACTGATTATGCTGGTCAGCGCTTTTGCGGGCAAGGATTTGATTATGAGGGCATATCAGGAGGCCATAGCCGAAAAATACAGGTTTTTCAGTTTTGGCGATGCCATGATGATTTTATGAAGAAGGAGAAATCTTCCATGACGAAAAAACGTTTTTGGCCTTTCGCGGCAATAACCTTGGTTATGATTTTCTGGGGGCTGTCCTTTTTAAGCATTAAGGTATCAGTTGCGGCCCTGGGTCCGATGAGCCTGGCCCTAAGCAGGTTTGCAATTGCTTCTTTGTTGTTGTTTACCTTTCTTAAAATCAGGGAACCCGGGACCAGATTGGAACGCAAGGATACTTTATTGATGGCAGTTTCCGGAATTATAGGTATCACCGTTTATTTCTTTTTTGAAAACAACGGAGTCAAGCTGACTGCCGCTTCT
Organism: Thermincola sp. GK-1; assembly: GCF_059412445.1. Classification (NCBI taxonomy): domain Bacteria; kingdom Bacillati; phylum Bacillota; class Clostridia; order Eubacteriales; family Thermincolaceae; genus Thermincola; species Thermincola sp. GK-1. The sequence goes on along the minus strand of NZ_JBSQAT010000003.1, from coordinate 262,190 downwards.
ACTGCTTCGATTATAATCGGTACCATACCGCTGTTAACAATTCTGGCTGATTTTATTTTTTGCGGTAATCGGGTCACCTGGTCCAAAGGATTTGGCGTGGCCATGTCCGTTATCGGGGTATACCTGATAGTTAAAGAAAGTGGAGATTTAAGTTTTGCTTCCCGGCATTTTATCGGCAACCTGATGATGTTTGGCGCCGCTTTTTCCTGGGTATTTTATAGTTTGCTCACACGGCCGTTGGGCCAACGTTATTCCCGTCTGGCTGTTACTACATACCAGACTTTATTCGGTACGGCTGCTATTGTGCCTTTTGCCTTGTTTGAAACTAATAAATGGGACGCCCTCAACTGGGTTGTGGTTGGCAACGTTCTTTTTCTAGGGTTTTTCTGCTCGGCACTGGGTTACTATTTTTACGTTTATGCCATGGGGGAACTGGGGGTAGATATTTCTTCCCTTTTTATTAACCTTATACCGGTTGTTACGGTAGTCAGTAGTTATTTTATTTTGGGAGAAAAAATAACCTCCACCCAGATGATTGGTGGAGGGATTATTGTTTTAGCCGTGTATTTTGCCGATTTGAGTAATTGGCTGAAAAAAGATGACCGGAGGAAACAAACAGGACAGAAAACTAATCCCATCGAAAACGTAAAAGCATAAGGTTATATTTTAAGATTGTTTTCAGCCGCTTCTTCCGGAATCTTTTCGTTAATTTTTTCATGACCGCCCAGTTCTGCAGCTAACATTCCCGCCAGGATACAAACTGCCCCGATTCCTTGTCGGAGGGTGAAAGATTCACCGCCGATGAAATAAGCAAAAATAGCGGCAAAAACGGGTTCCATAGTAAAGATAATGGCGGTATGGGTAGGAGAGGTATACTTTTGGGTCCAGGTCTGTAAAAAGAAGGCCAGGGCGGTAGCAAAAACTGCCGTGATCAAAATAGCGCGCCATACCTGTGCATTAAAAGCTTCCGCCGTTGGAGCTGTCTCTTTGATCAGAGCTGCAACAAAACTTGCTAATGCCACGGTACCGATTTGTACTGTGGCCAAAATAAAGGCATCGTGGTCCGGGGAATATTTTCCTACCAACAAAATATGCAGCGCATAAGAAAAGGCACAAAACAGCACCAGCAGATCACCGTAGTTAAAAGTAAGGGTGGCATTAATGGTCAAAAGCCCCAGTCCTACTGTTGCGCTGATAATGCCCAGGGCTGAAATTATGCCAGGGGGTTTCTTCTGAATAAAAGTAACAATGACAGGGACAATGACAACGGATAAGCCGGTAATGAAACCCGCATTGGAAGCGGTGGTATACTGTAGGCCAAAGGTCTGGAAGGAGTATCCGGCAAAAAGCGCCAGGCCAATCAGGATACCTTTCCATAAAGTGGACCGAGTAGTTTGGACGATACGTTTATTGGTGATGAGCAACATTAAAAAGGTGGCTATACCAAAGCGGATAGCCAGAAAATAAAAAGGCTCCACACGAGTGATGGCTTCTTTAACGGATACAAAAGTTGCCCCCCATACGGCGGTAACAAATACAAGGGCTAAATCTGCCAAAAGTTGGTTTTTTCTGCTCATGTCTGCCTCCTTAGAAAAGTACGTATCCATTGTTGCATATTAGCTGCCATGTGTCAATAATTAGAGACAACAAGCTGGAAACTACTTCGGTGAAAATTTATGCTACGAAATTTCGAGAAAAAATAACAGCGCAAGCAGGATTTTTGAGCTTTAGAACGAATTAGAATTAGCAATTTATTGTTGCAAGAAAATGAATTTTTTAAACAATGAAGGAGGCCTAATATGAAAAAGTACCTGAAAATTTTTGTCTTGAGTATCCTTGCGCTGAATTTGCTTTTTGCTGTAGGATGCGGTACAAAAGCAACTACGGAAGAGAGCAAGGGGGAAGATGTAAAAACCTATAAAGTTGGTACCGATGCTGCTTACGCACCCTTTGAATCAGTAGCTCCCAGTGGCGAGATTGAGGGCTTTGACGTGGATATTATGCGCGCTATTGCTAAAGCTGAAGGTTTTGAGGTTGAGTTTGTCAATACTGCTTGGGAGGGAATTTTTGCTTCTCTGAAGGGGCAAAACGATATTGTTATTTCCGCTGTTACCATTACTGACGACAGGAAGAAAGAAATGGATTTTTCGGAGCCGTATTTTGAATCAACCAACTATATTGCTGTGCCCAAAGATTCCAACATTGCTTCCCTGAATGACCTGAAAGGCAAGGTTGTGGCGGTTCAGGAAGGAACAACAGGGGACGAGGCCCTTACCAAGTTTCTTGGCAAGGATTATAGGAATATTAAACGGTTTAAGGGCACTCCCGAAGCGTTTCTCGAACTCAGAAACGGTAAAGCCGATGCTGCTGTGGCCGATTCCGGTGTCGTTGCTAACTATGTAAAAAATAACCCTGACGCCAACCTGAAGATTGTAAAAGATGAAACTTTTCCCAAAGAATATTACGGGATTGCAGTTGCTAAAGGAAATACCGAACTGCTTGCCAAAATCAACAGCGGTCTAAAGAAAATAAAGGAAAACGGCGAATATGACAAAATTTATTCCAAGTGGTTCAGTGAATAATTTGTGATTGTGATTTTTGTTTGACAAACCGGTGTGCTTTTTCGGCGTGATGCCCGTTTATGGGCATTACGCCTTTTCATGGGAATATGTAGAAAAGTTGATTTAGTAACCAATATCTTTTTTCGCTTGAGAGTCGATGCGCGATTATAAACTACGGTATTTGTAAAAGTCTGTCAGAAAGGTGAAACATAAGTGATGACTTTAGGAATAATCAGATTTGACATAATTGCAGAATACCTGCCAATGATGCTGAAAATTGGGGTTAAAACCACTATGCAACTGACGGTGATTTCTGTCAGTATCGGAACTGTGTTGGGGCTTATCTTCAGTATTCTCCGTTTATCCAAGTTTAAAATTCTGTCGTTTCTCAGCGCTGTTTATGTTGATTTTTTCCGGGGTACTCCGCTATTGGTGCAAATACTTATGTTTCACTTTGCCATTATGCCGGCGATAGGCAGATTTCCCAGTATTGTTTCCGGACTGGTGGCTTTAAGTTTAAATAGTGGTGCTTATATAGCTGAAATTTTTCGGGCTGGGATTCAGTCAATTGATAGGGGACAGATGGAGGCGGCACGGTCTCTGGGGATGACTTACGGACAGGCCATGCGGTATATTATCGTTCCGCAAGCTTTTAAGCGGGTGTTGCCTGCCCTGGGCAACGAATTCATTGCCATGCTGAAAGATTCGTCCCTGGTGTCGGTTATAGCCGTGCAGGAGCTGGCCATGACAGGCTCCCTTATCAGCGGAAGAACTGCCAGACCTTTTGAAGCCTGGATTCCGGTGGCTATATTGTATTTGATACTTACTATGGTTTTGTCCAGATTTGTAGCTTACCTGGAAAGGAGGTTTGGCAAGAGTGATACACGTTCGTAACCTCCACAAAAGTTTTGGTAAACTGGAAGTTTTAAAAGGGGTTAACTGCCATATCAGACCTAATGAGGTGGTAGTAGTTATTGGCCCCAGCGGGTCAGGCAAGAGCACCTTTTTAAGATGTCTTAACCTGCTGGAAGTGCCAACCAGCGGTGAAATAATTGTAGATGGCCATAATTTAACCGATCCGCATATAAACATCAATAAAGTAAGGGAAGAAGTAGGGATGGTGTTTCAGCATTTCAACCTTTTTCCCCATATGACGGCGCTGCAAAATGTGGCTTTGGCCCTTGAAAAGGTACGGAAAATGTCTAAAGAACAGGCCGAGGCCATGGCTTTGGAAATGCTTGAGCGGGTAGGGTTGAAAGATAAGGCGTCCAATTATCCGGCCCAGTTATCAGGCGGTCAGCAGCAGAGGGTGGCCATCGCCAGGGCTTTGGCTATGAAGCCTAAGGTTATGCTGTTTGACGAACCGACTTCCGCTCTTGATCCGGAAATGGTCGGGGAAGTTTTGGCGGTAATGAAGGAATTAGCCCACCAGATGACAATGGTAGTAGTATCCCATGAGATGGGTTTTGCCCGGGAGGTAGGGGATAGAGTAATTTTCATGGATGAAGGAAAAATACTGGAAGAGGGTACACCTCAGCAGATATTTAACAATCCCCAGCACGAAAGAACAAAAGCATTCCTCAGTAAGATTTTATAATGACGAAAGCCGAACGGGGCTGTCCCAATAAGAGGACAGCCCCGTTATTCTAACCTAAAACTTCAGCCAGGTCATGGAATGCTTTTTCCAGTGTTTTGGTGTTTAGGCTGGCATCAACCATTAAAGGTTTAAACATTAAAAGGACTTCTTCGGCAAATTTAAATTTCTCTTCCGGATAGAATTTGGTGTCAACAGGAATGGCGCCCAAATTGAGGAAGAAGGATTTCCTGTTGTCCATATCCTTACCGCAAGTTTTTCTTACCTCCAATAAAACACCTTCTATATCGGGGTGTTCTTTTTCCAGTATTGATGTAACTTTATGATACAGGAAGCTACCGATACCCCTGTTGCGGAATTCCGGAGTAATACCTATATTTTCAACATAACCGAGATTTGCTTCAGCCAGGTAATAGAAGGTGGCAATCCCCACTACTTTGTCTTCGGCCAGCGCAGTTAACAGATAAAACTTATGGGGAGCGATCTTATTGGGATTGAGCAGCTTTTCCACAATCAGCCGCTGCATGGCATAAGGGTATTCAAAGACGTTGCGCAGTAAGCGCAGGCCTTCTTGGGTAGCATAATCATGCGGTTTTTTGCCCCGAATGAACTTGATATTGTCCACACCTAATTCGACGATATTACCGAAATTATCTTTTATTACGATTTCTTTGTGCTTAATCATAGCCAGGTCGCCGGTGTCCACAAAAGCAGCGTTGGCTTCATCTGTATCGATATGAAATTCTGTTTCGCCCGTTTCGGTGATTCTTACCAGTACATCATGATAGCAGACGACTTTGGTGCCTTTAATTAACACACTGACTTTTTCCCTATCAGAGATTTCCAGCAAATCGGCTTTGCTTTTGGCCATGTGAATATGAGCGCGGGGAACAATAACGCCTTTTTCGATTATTACCGGTCCCTTAGGTCCCATAAGAACTACTCCGGGCGTGCCTTCCAGGTCTCCTGAATCTCTAATGACCGGCTCAACGCCAATTCTTACTGCATCCGTACGGCTTAGCTCTACCTGAGTCTCTTCCCGGGCCGGTCCAACAATACGCACCCGTTCCAACACGCCTTTTGAACCGATAACATTTACCGTTTCCTTGGCTGCAAAGTTTCCGCGTTGGGCTAAGTCTTTGGCTACTGTAAGTTCATAGCCTGGTCCAAACAGTTTTTCTATATCCTGTTTGGATAAATGGACGTGGTGATTTGATACGCCAATGGGGACTAACCACTTGTTTTCCTTTTTGAAATCTACTTTTCTAGGGTCAACTTGAAAGCTCAGCATTTTGTCCTGCCTCCCCCAATAAAGCAAATAAATGTCTATATTCCTGTACACTTAAAAATTATAGCAGGCAAGGGGCTGGTAGGACAATGAGCTAATCTTTTCTGTTTCGGCATTTTTTGACACTTTTCGCTATATTTCATGTGATTTCACAGGTTTTCGTTTGTTCGCAAATTCACAAATTGGCCGGAATTGTCTTAATTTATGGATTATTTTCTAAAATATTTCCTGTTTTCCTTAATTTTTAATAGTTAAAACGTACGATTTATACGTTAACCGGCAGGAATCGACAGTTGGTATGGTTAAGTAAAATAAATATTATGGACAAAAGAAGTGATATCTGTGGGAGCAAATACTAAAGTAGGCACAAAACTGGTCCGCAGCACCAGTCTGGTGTTGTTTTTCATGATGGGCATAGGCATCATATGGAATATATATAGCCAAACGAAACAAGCTCGTATAGAACTGCTGGAACAGGGCCGTGTTTTGGCTGCTCAGGTTTTGGCTGTACGCAGAGTATTGGCTGAAAATCAACATAAAATCAATTACGACACCCAGGGTCACTTTGAGTTTAAGCATCTGAACCCTGCGTCCGTTATCCAGCAGGTTGACAGGGTTTTTAATGCTTCCACGCGATACCGGATTCGCCAGGTGAGTCTGCACCCCAGGCTCTTGGAAAATAAACCCGATAGTTATGAAAGGGAACAGCTTTTGTTATTTGCGCGAAATAGGGACGCTAAGGAATCATGGGGAGAAACAGTTATTAACGGACAACGTTATTTCCGTTATATGGTGCCTCTGTACGTGGACTCGTCGTGCTTGCAGTGCCACGGTGAACCCCAGGGCGAATTGGATATCAGCGGCCATCCCAAAGAGGGGTATAAGGTCGGTGACTTGGCCGGCGCTCTTACCATCAGTATACCAATGGAATTGATGAAAGCAAATCTTAATAAGTCGATTCTGGAAAGTGTGTTCCTTACTGTACTGATAGTCTTTTTCACTGCCTGCGTGATTACGTTCCTCACCAGGCGCTTTATCACGATACCTATCAGTAAGCTGACCGGTTTTGCTCAGGAGCTTGGTCGGGGTAACCTTACTGCGCAACCGGAATACTACAAAAGTTATGGTGAAATCAAGGAGCTAACAGAGCGGTTCACTGACATGGCCCATAAACTGCATGATATTTACGAACAGTTAGAAAGCAAAGTTGCTGAACGGACAGCGGAACTGGCGGCCGCTAACAAGGAATTGGCGGAAATAAGCCAGTATAAAACGGAATTTTTGGCAAATATGAGTCATGAACTGCGCACCCCACTGACAGCTATTTTAGCCTTTACGGAAGAATTGCTGACGAAAAGCATGGGACAATTAAATGCGGAGCAAGAGGAGTATTTAAATGATATAAGGGACAGCGGGCGGCAACTGCTGAATCTGATTAATGATTTACTTGACCTGTCGAAAATAGAATCAGGGAAAATGGCCCTTAATTTAACGGAGGTAAATGTAGGGGAAGCAGTCCGTGGGGTGGAAAAACTTTTACGGCCCCTGGCTCAGCAAAAGAATATAGAGATGCAGTCTGCCATAACGGGTACCAATGTGATAATTGCTGATGAAGAAAAGGTCCGCCAGGTTATCCGCAATTTACTCGGTAATGCTATTAAGTTTACTCCCGCCGGCGGCCGCATTGAATTATATGTAAGAGATACTGACCGACCTGATGAAGGAGTCCTGTTGACCGTGAAAGATTCAGGCCCCGGAATTCCGGCAAAAGACCGCGCGCGTATTTTCGATTCCTTTTACCAGGGACACCGGGGACGGAACAAAGAATATGGCGGTACCGGTTTGGGCCTGGCGTTGGTGAAAAGAATTGTGGAAATGCATTTAGGGGAAATTACCCTGGAGTCGACAGAAGGCCAGGGTTCCGCTTTTACGGTATATCTTCCGGCTTATCCGCCGTATGATGATAACCTTGAATAAAGAGGTGGAATGAATGGAAAGAAAGAAAATCCTCATTGCCGACGACGAACCGAAAATCTTAAAATTCCTGGCCGGTTTTCTACAACGGGAAGGTTTTGCAGTGGCCACCGCCGCTAACGGTTTTGATGCCCTGGCGGAATTTAACCGCTGGCAGCCGGATTTGCTGGTGCTTGACGTCATGATGCCCAAAATGGACGGTTATGAAGTATGTCGGAAAATACGTGAGCAGAGTAATGTCCCTATTATTTTTCTTACTGCCAAAAACGAGACCTTCGATAAAATTATGGGTTTAACATTAGGCAGTGACGATTACCTGACCAAGCCTTTTGACAGCGCCGAGTTATTGCTCAGGATAAGGGCTATTTTGCGACGGGTGGCTGATAATAGCAGTGTTGAAAATAAAGATGTTATCAAAGTGCCCGGTCTAGTGATAAACAGGGCAACCAGGACAGTGGAATTTGAGGGCAAGGAGATTGAACTGACACCAAAAGAGTTTGACCTGTTGTGGTTGTTGGCCAGCCACCCGAATCAGGTCTTTACCCGCGACCAGTTGATATACCAGATATGGGATACGGAATACTGCGAAGACACCGGTATCGTCACCACACTGGTGAAAAGGTTGAGGGAAAAGATTGAACTTGATACAGCCAATCCCCGGTATATTAAAACAATCAGGGGAGTAGGGTACAAATTTGGCGTCAAACCTTGTTGATATTAGAGGGGCTGCCTAAAAGGCAGTCCTTTTGTTTTTGTCACAAAAATGTCATCCTAGCGTCATTTCAAAATCATTTTATCCCAATAGAATGAAGATAAAAGGGCGTAAGAATTTAGAAGAAAGGAGGGTCTGGTATGGAAAAAAGGGTTTCAAAAATAATTATTACAGTCGGTTTAATTGTGGGTATGATGAGTTTTCTTTTTGTTGTTACCGATGCGGCTATAAGTTATTCCGACAACCCGGAGTTTTGTATTAACTGCCATTCTATGGATGAAGCTTATATGACATACCAGCATTCCACCCACAAACAGTTTAAGTGCACTGATTGCCATGCTCCTCACTCTTACTTGGCAAAGGTTGCATTTAAGACCAAATCAGGATTGCGAGACCTTTATGTCACTACTTTGGGGGAGATTCCGCCGGTAATTAAAGCTACCGACAAAAGTAAGGAAATTATTAAAGAGAACTGTATCAGGTGCCATCTGTCCACGGTAGAAAACACAGAAATGGGCGAAGGGCGGTTTTGTAGCGACTGCCACCGACAGTTACCCCATAAAAAAGTTGAAAAAAATATTTAAAAATATAACTCCATAGAAGGTTGGAACGAACAGGAGAAGTTGCAGATTTTTAGTTACTAATTCAGGGAGGAAGGTGTTCAAAATGAAAAACAGCCGGTCAATAGGCCTGCTAATTATAGTTATTTTGGCCTTATCAGTATTTGTTATCGGTTGTTCAGGTAATACCAAAGCAACCTCTGCCAAATCGAGCATTGGTGAAAACGAATTTGATCCTGCTGTCTGGGGTAAATATTATCCGCTGCAGTATGAAAGTTACCTGAAAAACAACGAAGGCGCCAAAACAGAGTTTGGCGGTTCGGTGAAAGAGTCCAAATTCATTGCCGAGCCGGAAATAGTAGAGCTTTTTAAAGGGTATGGATTTAGCAAGGAATATAATGAAGACCGCGGGCATACCTACGCTTTAAAGGACCTTTTGAACAGCAAACGGGTCGGTCCCAAGACGCCCGGGTCCTGTTTGTCATGTAAAACCCCAACTGCTCCCGTACTTATGCAGCAGATGGGAGCAGCTTATTATACCACCCCGGTAATAGAATTGGCTAAAAAAGCAAAGCATGCTATTGCCTGCGCTGACTGCCATGACCCTAAAACCATGCAACTCAGGGTAACCAGGCCCGCCTTTATCCAAGCCATGAAGGCCAGAGGAATAGATGTGAACAAGGCTTCGAAAAAGGAAATGCGCAGCTATGTTTGCGGGCAGTGCCATGTAGAATACTACTTCCAGACGGATACCAAGGAAGTTATATACCCGTGGGCAAACGGTATTGAACCGGCCCAAATTGAGGAATATTACGATAAAATAAACTTTTCTGATTGGGAACACCCCGATTCCAAGGCCAAAATGAGAAAAGTCCAGCATCCTGAGTTTGAAACATGGAGTACCGGTGTACACGGTTCGGCCGGGGTAAGCTGTTCTGACTGCCACATGCCATACATGATCAAGGACGGCAAAAAATACTCGTCTCATTGGTGGACCAGCCCCCTGAAAACTATTGATGTGTCATGTCAGGTATGCCACCAGCAGGATGCCAAATGGCTTAAAGAACGTGTGCATAATACCCAAAACAGAACTTTCAATATGCAGACCAGAGCAGCCAAGACCCTGGTACAGGCTCATGAGGCCATAAAAACGGCTTTTGCTAACCCGAAAGCAGATTTAAACAAACTGAAAAAAGCCCAGACAATGGTAGTTAAAGCGCAATGGTATTGGGATTGGGTAGCTGCTGAAAACAGCCGCGGTTTCCACAATCCAGTCCAGGCCCTTGATTCTCTTGGCCAGGCCATAGATTATGCCTACCAGGCCATTGAGCTGGCCCGCAGTGCATATTAAAAACCGGTGGCTGGCAGGTATTCGGTCATAGAGACCAAACTTTTAAGCAATTGGTTGATTTCAGGAGAGGTTTCCCGTGTTTTCAGAAGGAGGTTTCCCATGTTCAAATGCAGGGTTCCCGGATGGTTCCATAAAGACTGTAACAGCAGGCCGACTTTTGGGCAGATAATCATCGCTGGCCTGGGCAGTTTTATCGGTATTGCAACCGTTTCGTATCTCAGCCTCCATTATAAACTGGCTTTATTGGTGCCTTCATTCGGAGCTTCCGCAGTACTGCTTTACGCCGCCAGCCATGTACCCATGGCCCAGCCGAAAAACGTCTTGGGCGGGCATTTGGTTTCTGCATTAATTGGTGTAACGGTTTTTAAACTGTGGGGCTTAGCGTGGTGGACAATAGCTTTGGGTGTTACGCTGGCGATAACAGGGATGATGTTTACCGATACTCTGCATCCGCCTGGAGGCGCCACCGCTTTTGCCGCAGTTTTTACCCAGCAGAATTACTCCTTCGTATTCATGCCTGTAGCCATTGGCGCAATCATCCTGGTAGCTATAGCGCTACTGATTCATAACACGTGCGGGCAGAGAAGGTACCCGATCCGCAGAGGTGTTTCCGCAAGGGTTCCTGTTGCAGCAGAAGTAGGTATAGAAGGCCAGAGTAGATTTAACTTAAAGGAAAAGGATTTATAAAAAATGACATAAAGAGGAAACGGGCCGACAGAAGAAAATGTCGGCCAATTTTTTCGACGCCTGTAGCCCAAAGCAGTTTTATTTGCCCTGAAGGAAAAATTTTGATATAATGATGCAAGTGAATCATTTTAAATTGTCAAAGTTGAATATTTATAATACGGAAGAGGAGCAGTGCAGGTTGGCAGTAAAGTTTGAACTAATCAAAGAATGCAAACAGACGAAAGCGCGGTTAGGTAGACTGCATACGCCTCACGGGATTATCAACACACCTGTTTTTATGCCTGTGGGTACTCAGGCCACCGTAAAAACTATGACTCCCGAAGAATTAAAAGATATAGGGGCCGAGATTATCCTCAGCAATACATATCATCTTTACTTACGGCCGGGATCGAAACTAATCAGGGAAGCCGGAGGGCTGCACAAGTTTATGAACTGGGACCGGCCTATCCTTACCGATAGCGGGGGGTTTCAGGTATTCAGCCTGGGTCCGTTGCGTAAAATTACGGAAGACGGCGTCGAATTCCGGTCCCACCTTGACGGATCCAAACATTTTATGACGCCGGAACTGGCCACAGAAGTGCAGATGGATTTAGGTTCTACCATCGCCATGGCTTTTGATGAATGCGCCCCTTATCCATGCACCTTTGAATATGCCAGGGAAGCATTGGAACGGACTACCCGTTGGGCTGAAAGGTGTAAGAAAGCCCACAACAGAATGGACCAGGCTCTTTTCGGTATTGTTCAGGGTGGGATGTACCGGGAGCTTAGGGAACAAAGCGCCCGGGAATTAGTTGAGCTGGATTTTCCGGGCTACGCTATTGGTGGGTTAAGCGTGGGGGAACCAAAACCTCTGATGTATGAAGTGCTGGACTATATCACACCTTTACTGCCTGCCGATAAGCCCCGTTACCTGATGGGTGTCGGCTCGCCGGATTGCATAATCGAGGGAGTCATCAGGGGCGTTGATATGTTTGACTGTGTACTGCCGACCAGGATTGCCCGTAACGGCACAGCCATGACCAGCGGGGGCAAAGTCGTGATACGAAATGCGGTCTATGCCAGGGATTTTACACCCCTGGACCATGAATGTGATTGTTATACGTGCCGGAATTATAGCAGGGCCTACATAAGGCATCTTTTTAAAGCCGAAGAAATACTTGCTTTGAGATTAGTGACCATCCATAATTTGTATTTTCTGCTCAGGCTCATGGAACACCTGCGCAAAGCCATTGCTGAAGACCGTGTGCCGGAGTTCAGAAAAAGGTTTTTTGAAAAATATGGGTACGATGGAGAAGAAATATCAAATCTTTAGAGGTTTTTTCCGCTTTGAAGCAGAATAAAGAGTTGAGACGAAAAACTAGGGAGGCGTGGTAAATGAAAGACTTCGGACCAATACTTTATCTTATAGCCCTGTTAGCTATTTTTTATTTTATGATTATCAGACCCCAGCAACAGAGACAGAAAAAACACCAGCAGTTAATCAACAGCCTGCAGGAAAATACGGAGGTAACTACAATAGGCGGTATTCTGGGTACAATTGTTAAAGTAAAGGACAAGACCGTGATTTTAAAAATTGCTGATAACGTAAAAATAGAAATTCTAAAAACAGCCATTGCCTACCGCAATGACAAGGAAGAAAAGAAATAAAACAGTTGGCGTCGGGTCATGCCCGGGCCAACTTTTTTCGAATGTAAGGAGTATGCAAAGTATAGAATAAGATATATTCATTTGAAAAGGAGGACCGGGTTTGATTACACTTGCAGACGTAAAAAAGGATCCAGTGGTGGATACTTTTATCCGCAAGGGAAATGAATATTTAGGTGTCATGGGCTTTACGGAACATGGTTACAGGCATATTAATCTGATATCCAGCATTGCCCGGCATGTGCTGGAAAAACTAAATTATTCAAAGCGGGAAGCTGAATTAGCCGCGATAGCAGGTTACATGCACGATCTGGGGAATGTTATCAGCCGGTATGACCACGGGCAGTCAGGCGCCACCATAGCTTTTTATGTTTTAACCAGGATGGGCATGCCTCCCGATGAAGTAGCCACGATAATTGCTGCCATTGGCAACCACGAGGAAGAATATGGCCATCCCGTCAACAGCGTTGCGGCAGCCCTGATTCTGGCTGATAAGTCCGACGTGCATCGTTCCAGGGTAAGGAACCAGGACTTTGCCACTTTTGATATCCACGACCGGGTAAACTATGCGGTAGAGCATTCTTTTTTAAGGGTAAACACTGAAAAGCGGACAATTACCATGGAACTGACCATTGACATAGATATTGTACCTATCATGGAATATTTTGAAATATTTTTAAGCCGGATGATATTGTGCCGCAGGGCAGCGGATTTTCTGAATGCGAGTTTCGAGTTGGAGATTAACGGGGCCCGTTTGTTATAGATTCATTGACACATCTAATGAGCAGTTATATAATAGACCCTAGGGGTTTTCTGCCTCTAGGGTCTTTATATATGGTTTCCGTAATTTTTAAAAGGAGCCAAAGCGAGGGAGGTTAAACAATGCGTACCAAAAGTCTCATATCCCTGTTGTTAACGATTGCACTCATAGCTGTTTCAGGGTACCTATTAATTCATTTTAAAGTTTTCCAAAAGCACATTAATCTCGGACTTGACCTGCAAGGTGGTCTTCATGTGGTAATGGAGGCTGTTGACACTCCGGAGGCTCCGGTTACTGATGACTCCCTTGACAGGGTGAAGGCTGTCATTGAACGGCGGGTTAATGAAACAGGGGTCAAAGAACCCATCATACAAAGGGAAGGAAAAAGAAGACTTATTGTGGAATTGGCCGGTATTAAAAACCCAGATGCGGCTATCGATTTAATCGGTAAAACAGCGGTTTTGCAGTTTAAAACATCCGACGGTAAGGTGGTAGTATCCGGCAGTGACCTGAAGGATGCACAGGCGGCAAAAAACCCTACCACCGGAGAAATTTATGTCGCGCTGGAGTTTAATAAAGAGGGCACTAAAAAATTTGCCGATGTAACGTCTGAACTGGTGCAGAAGTACAGCGAAACCGACCCAAGGAGAAGAATCGGCATTTACCTTGACCAGCAACAACTGCAAAATCCTGTGGTCAGGGAGCCCATTCCAAATGGACGAGCCCAGATAAACGGCTATAACACACTGGAAGAAGCAGCCAAAATGGCAGTTCTCCTTCGCTCGGGCGCGCTTCCTGTGAACATGGAAAAAGTTTATACCCAAACCGTTGGTCCTACCCTGGGCGCCGATTCCTTGGCTAAGTCCACTAAGGCCGGTATTGTTGGTATTATCGCCATTTTAATCTTTATGATTGCCTATTACCGGATACCGGGTCTGATTGCTAATGTGGCTCTTGCCGCTTATGCCTTGATAGTGTTAGGTCTTTTGGCTGCGCTGCAGGCCACCCTGACGCTGCCCGGCATTGCCGGATTCCTCTTGTCAATAGGTATGGCCGTAGATGCTAACATCATTATATTTGAACGGGTTAAAGAAGAGCTGCGGGAAGGCAACTCCCTGCGCCGGTCTATTGAATCCGGGTTTTCCAGGGCCTTCTGGACCGTATTTGATTCCAACGTAACTACGCTGATTGCCGCGGCCATCCTGTATTATTTCGGTACAGGCGCTATTCGCGGGTTTGCCGTAACGTTAAGCATCGGTATTTTGGCGAGTATGTTTACGGCAATTACCCTGACCCGGTTCATGCTAAGGAACCTGGCCGATTCGAAACTCATAACCAACAAGAAATTATACGGTGCGTAGGGGGTGGCTGGGATGACACTGGATATTATCGGAAAAAGGAAAATCTGGTTCGCGATTTCATTAATTATTATATTGGCCGGTATTGCTTCAATGATCATCAAGACCTTTACTCTCGGAGCGCCCCTTAACCTGGGAATAGACTTTACCGGTGGCAACATTATTACTGTTTCCTTTACTAAAAACGTTTCTGTCTCCGATGTGAGACAGGCCCTGGACAAACTAGACCTGGGTAACAGTGTTATTCAAAAGACGGCAACAGGGGAATTTATCATCAGGACCAAAACCCTGACTGACAAGGAATATAAACAGGTTCTGGATGCCTTCAAAAACGATGTGGCGCCTTATCAGGAAGGTAAACTGAGCCGCAATGAAGTGAAGCCTGTCATAGGAAAAGAACTGACTTTAAATGCTATTTGGGCTTTAGCTATTGCTTCGGTATTAATGGTGATTTACATCACTTTCCGGTTTGAATTTAAATTTGGTATTGCGGCTATTATAGCTTTGTTACACGACGTTTTTGTAACTATGGGTATCTTCTCTATCTTCTGGTGGGAAGTAGACAGCGCTTTTGTTGCCGCTATTCTGACCATCATTGGTTATTCCATCAATGATACCATCGTTATTTTTGACCGGATCAGGGAAAACCTGCACCGTAAGAAAAAGGACGAGAACTTTGAGGAACTGGTCAACAAAAGTATCATGCAGACCATGGCCAGGTCCATCAATACCGTTCTGACCGTTATTATCGTCCTGGTTGCTCTATTGATTTTCGGAGGTTCTACAATCCGTTACTTCACGCTGGCGATGCTCATTGGTGTCATTAGTGGGGCCTATTCCTCAATATTTAACGCCAGCCCGTTATGGGTAGAATTTAAGTATTGGGAACAACGCCGGCGTAAATTGGCCAAGACCTAAAGCAAATCTAATAATGGCCCGACCGCACTGACCGTTAACCGGTCACGAGCGGCTGGGCTTTTTGTTTAACAAAAAAGGAATAACTAACCGGAAGTCGAAATTATTATAATGGAGTGTTCTTCCAAAAGAATAGCCTTTACGCTTCGCGCCGGCGAAGCATTTTTCTTAAGTTGATAGGTGAAATTGGGGAGGAAAAATGGAGCATTATAAAAAGATCTGGTCTTTTCACAATAACAACACTTTTATCCAGGAACTTTTGGCCCGCCGGTTAGGTATTTCTAAAATAACGGCCCAAATTTTAGCTAATAGGGGCATCTGTTCTGTTGAGGAAGCCCGGACTTTCCTTTTTGGTTCTCTGGAAGACCTGTACGACCCCTTGCAGATGCACGGCATGGAGGAGGCAGTACAGCGAATAAAGCAGGCTATCAAAGAAAATCAGCGTATTTTGGTGTATGGTGACTACGATGTGGACGGCATAACCAGTACGGTATTACTGCTTGACACTCTTGAATTTCTGGGCGCTGCTTGTGACTTTTACATACCGCACCGGCTGACAGAAGGCTACGGGTTAAATATAAATAGCCTGAAAACGATTAAGGAACAAGGTTTCAATTTAGTTATTACTGTTGACTGTGGAATATCTTCCGCTGATGAAGTGTCCTGGGCCCGGGACAACGGACTGGAGATTATTATTACTGACCACCATGAGCCGCCGGAACATATCCCGCAGGCTTATGCCGTGATCAACCCCAAACAGGCCTGGTGTACATACCCTTTTAAAGAATTGGCCGGCGTGGGCGTGGCCTTTAAACTTGCCCAGGCGCTTTTACGGGCCCATGAAAAAGAATACTTGGTCCCCAAATTGCTGGACCTTGTAGCCTTAGGCACGGTAGCTGATATGGTTCCGCTAGTCGGGGAAAACAGGATTACTACTAAGCAGGGTTTGCAATTAATTAATGCCGGCCATCGGGAAGGACTGGCAGCCCTGATTGAGGTGGCCGGTCTGGCGGACCAAAGCATTGATTCGGAGCAGATTGCCTTTGCTCTTGCGCCCAGGCTAAATGCCGTGGGCAGAATTGACCATGCAGCTAAAGGTGTAAGGTTACTGCGGGAAAAAAACAGGGAAATGGCTGTCAGTATCGCCAAAGCGCTGGACAGGGCCAACAAGGAAAGACAGGCCATTGAAAATCTTATTTTTACGGAGGCTGTGGAAATTATCGAAAGTAATAGTCTTTTAGACAACAAAGCGTTGGTTTTGGCTCGGCCTGACTGGCACCTGGGAATAGTCGGGATCGTTGCTTCCAAATTGGTTAACAGGTACTGTCGGCCGGTGATTTTGTTGTCTGTGAACGGCGAGGTTGCTAAAGGTTCAGCCAGAAGCATACCGGGCTTCAACTTGTTTGCGGCCCTGCAGTCGTGCGAGGCGTTTTTAAAGAAATATGGAGGCCACAGCCAAGCTGCCGGTTTAACTTTGAACGTTGATGATATTTCTGCTTTTACCGCTGCTTTCAATGAAATTGTGGATCAACAGATTACTGCAGAGCATATGGCCGAAGCGCTCCCAATTGACGGAGAAATCTCCTTCAAGGATGTGACCTTTGATTTATATAACCAACTGGTGGCGTTGGAACCTTTCGGGTTTGGCAACCCGACGCCGCTCTTTGCTTGCCGTCAGGCGGATATTATTGATTGTCGGAAGGTCGGTAGCGATGGTAAGCACCTGAAAATGAAAATAATGAACGAAAAGCTGCTGATGGAAGCTATTGGTTTTAATTTATCGGCATGCCAAAATTCAATAGATTTCGCAGACAAAATAGATATAGTTTTTGAACTGAAGAAAAATGACTGGAACGGCAGGTCCAACCTGCAGTTAAACGTCAGGGCCATAAAACAGGCAGGTTCTCCCGACAATCCTTTTAGAGCCAGCTCCCCATCCGCAGAACAGGAGACGCCGAAAAGCTTTCTTGACGAGCTGTTTGATCATGCTGCAGAGTACCTTGTTGACGACTACTACCGCAATATTGGTGAAAAGGAAGAGTTTTATACTAAAGTTGTCGGTGTTACTTTTGATAACAGGCAGGAAATTGTGGCCAGGCTGAGAGAAGGAGAAAAATTGTTCCTGGTTCGGGAACACAATAACCCGCATGACCCAAATGCAGTGCGGGTTGAAAACAGGACCGGAGAACAGGTAGGATATCTCAATGCCCGTTTAGCCAAACATTTTGCGCCGTTGCTGGATAAAGGGGAACAATACCTGACCCTGGTTTCCAATGTAACCGGGGGACAGGATAAAAACTACGGGCTGAATATTATTATTCAAAAGGTTCAGGATAAATCTTTTGCTGAGAAACGGGCTATTCTTGCAGACATCAGGAAACGCCTAAAATCCTTGGACGAAAAAAAATTATTGGAAGCTGTCCGGGGAGCACTCCTGGGGCCTTACCCCTATCGGGAGTCGCAGCGTGCGGCTTTGCAGAGCCTTTTGGAAGGTAACAATACCTTGGCTATTTTTGGAACGGGCAGAGGTAAATCCGCTGTCTTTCAATCCATGGCTGTGTATAAAGCTATTAAAGAAGATGCCCTGACTATCATAGTTTATCCTCTGCGCGCTCTGGTTAATGACCAATATGAAGCCATGTTAAACAAACTTTCAGCGCTGGGCATGCGCATTTATAAGGGCAACGGCACCCTCAGCGCCGGCGAAAGGGCGATGCTTTTTGCCGTATTGGAGGCCGGTGATATAGATATTTTGTTAACTACGCCTGAGTTTTTGTCTTTCCACATGGAAAAAATCTTGGCCATGCCCAAAAAAATAGGACTGTTTGTGGTGGACGAAAGCCATCATATCAGCATGTCTTCATTGTCCCACCGGCCTGCATACAAACGTATTTCCCATATAGCGGAAGGCCTGGGCCGGCCTCTTACTCTTGCCGTTACCGCAACAGCCAACGATGAAGTTGCGCAGGAAATAATTGCCGTGCTGGCAATTAACCAAGTGGTGATCGACCCATATGTGAGGAAAAACTTACAGTTAATAGATAAACGAGGGATTGAGGATAAAAGCGCTTATATTAAACAGGTGCTGGCCACCGGCGGAAAAACGATTATCTATGTTAACAGCCGTCTGAAAGCTGTTGAACTGGCCCTGATGCTAAGGGAAGCTAATCCTCATCTAGCCGATAAAATTGCCTATTACCATGCCGGACTGAAGAATGAGCACCGGCATACAATTGAAAAAATGTTTAAGAAAGGCGAGCTTCTGGCTATTGTGGCAACTTCTGCCTTTGGTGAAGGAATTGACATCCCTGATGTACGGCATGTAATATTGTACCACCTGAATTTCAATTTTACCGAGTTTAACCAGCAGAGCGGCCGGGCCGGTCGCGACGGGGGTACAAGCCATATTCACCTCCTTTGTGGGCCAAAGGATATCAGGATCAACGAATTTATCCTGGAATTGGCGGCTCCGGGGCGGGATTTTCTGGCTGCGCTTTATACAGCGCTGCAGCAGTTGAAAAACGATTGGGGAGAAATCAGGTTAACCAACAAAGAAATTGCTCACAAAATGGAAAAGGCGGGGATGCGCCTGGCCAAGGACAGTTCTGTATCCTGCGGTCTGGGCATACTGGAAGAATTAGGACTTATACGCCGGGAATCGGTCGGAAGAGAAAGGCAAATATTTATCAACCCGCCGCCGGGAAATAAAATAAACCTGGAGAACTCGTTGCGATTTCTTGAGGGACAGGAAGAGAAAGCGGCTTTTCAGGAATTTCAGCAGGCGTTTTTTGACGCTTCATCAGAAGAACTGCTCAATCAGGTTAACCGGGCGATTTTTCCGAGTAAATATGCAACAAATTCCGGAATTGAAGGGCAGATGCTCAATAGCACATTGGGATAAATTTATGTTATAATAAATAATTAGGTAATCACGGCGAAAAGTGAACTCTCAGACGGAGATGATGGCTTTATGGGCCTGGATAAACTTTTGGCAAAAATAAAACAGTACAACCCTCAAGTTGATGAAAAATTTATTGAAGAAACATACAGGTTTGCGGAAAAGGCCCACGAAGGTCAGACCAGGATTTCGGGGGAACCTTACATTATACATCCGCTCAGTGTTGCGCACATTCTGGCTGATTTAGAACTGGATGTTGTTACCATCGCGGCCGGATTATTGCACGATGTCGTTGAAGACACGGATAGTCCTCTAGAAACCATTGAGGAGAAATTCGGAGTTGAAATTGCCCTGCTTGTTGACGGCGTTACCAAGTTAAGCCGTATTTCATATAAAAACAAGATGGAACAACAGGTTGAAAACCTGCGCAAAATGTTTTTGGCCATGGCTAAAGACATTCGGGTTATATTGATAAAATTGGCAGACCGCCTTCATAATATGCGCACACTCAAACATCTGGCGGAACCCAAGCAAAAGGAAATATCCGAAGAGACCCTTGAGATATTTGCGCCATTGGCCCACCGGCTCGGTATTTTCAAAATAAAGTGGGAACTTGAAGACCTGGCCCTCAGGTACCTGGAGCCTAAGAAATATTACGAACTGGTTGACGGTATTGCCCAAAAACGGGCGGAGCGGGAAGAATATATCGCCCGGGTGACCCAAATATT
Organism: Thermincola sp. GK-1; assembly: GCF_059412445.1. Classification (NCBI taxonomy): domain Bacteria; kingdom Bacillati; phylum Bacillota; class Clostridia; order Eubacteriales; family Thermincolaceae; genus Thermincola; species Thermincola sp. GK-1. Next base: position 242,160 of record NZ_JBSQAT010000003.1, on the reverse strand, counting down.
GGCGGAAAAGCTTGAAAACGTCGGGATAAAAGCCGATATCCAGGGCAGGCCGAAACATTTTTACAGTATTTATAAAAAAATGCTGGAGCAACAGAAGGAACTGGCAGAAATTTACGATTTACTGGCGGTACGGGTTATTGTCGATACAGTAAAAGACTGCTATGGCGCTCTCGGTATCATTCATACCCTTTGGAAGCCCATACCGGGGCGTTTCAAGGATTACATCGCCATGCCCAAGTCAAATATGTACCAGTCACTGCATACAACGGTTATCGGTCCGAACGGCGAACCTTTTGAAATTCAGATCCGGACCTGGGAAATGCACCGCACCGCCGAATACGGTATCGCGGCTCACTGGAGGTATAAAGAAGGTGGTGGCCGTGGCGATGAAGAATTCGAGAATAAGCTGGCCTGGTTGCGGCAATTGTTGGAATGGCAGAATGATATGCGTGACGCCAGGGAATTTATGGAGACTCTTAAGATAGACCTGTTTTCCGACGCAGTATTTGTATTCACTCCCAAAGGCGATGTTGTAGAACTGCCTGCCGGCGCAATACCTATAGACTTTGCTTACCGTATTCACACACAGGTAGGTCACCGCTGTATCGGCGCCAAAGTAAACGGCAAGATAGTGCCTCTTGATTATAAGCTGGCCAATGGCGATATAGTGGAAATATTGACGCAGAAGCAGGCAGCCGGGCCCAGCAGGGACTGGCTGAATATAGTAAAAACTTCGGAAGCCAGGAGTAAAATTCGGGCCTGGTTTAAAAAAGAAAAAAGAGAGGAAAATATCATCAAGGGGCGGGATGCCCTTGAAAAGGAAGTTAAAAAAGCAGGTTACGATGTAGCAGAATTTTTAAAGCCTGAAAGACTATCAGAGCTTCCGCGGAAATTTAATCTCGTCACCCTTGATGATTTATACGCCTCCCTGGGTAATGGGGTTTTTACTCCCCAGCAGGTTATAGCCAAACTGAAGGATGAACAGCAGAAGCAGGGTAAGAACGTCAAGATAGAGGAATTATTAAAGAAAGAGCATTCCAAAAAGAAGAAAGCGTCAAGCCAGGGGATTAAGGTAGAAGGGCAGCAGGATGTTATGATCCGCCTGGCCCGGTGCTGCAATCCTGTACCCGGCGACCCCATCATTGGCTATATTACCAGGGGACGGGGAGTTTCAGTGCACAGGAAAGACTGTCGAAACCTTGTCAACCACAGCCTGAGTGAAGGCGAACGGATGATTCAGGTTAGTTGGGACGATACAGACAGGGGTTCTTATCATGTGCATCTGGAAATATCAGCTATGGACCGGGCCGGTCTGCTTACAGATGTTATGCTCATTTTGTCTGAAATGAGAATAAGCGCTGATTGGGTGAATGCCCGGGGGACTAAAAACAAACAGGCTACCATTGATCTGGTGCTGGAAATCGGCAGTCTCGAGCAATTGGAAAACATTATGAGCAAAATTCGCCGCGTGAAAGATGTTTACGATGTTTGGCGGGTCACTCCAAAGGTTTAACCCGTGACCGGTAACCGGTAACCCGGTAACGGCTACTGTCACTATATGGTGGAAATCCAGCTATAAAGCATACTTTTTTAAACCACAGAGTCCACAGAGATTAAGTTTCAAAAGTTAAGTTTCCGGCTTCTCCGGTCATTGAATTTCAAATGCTTTCTTTGTTATTTTCCTGTTTACTCTTTTCTCAATGTTTCCTCAGTGTTCTTCGTGCCCTCTGTGGTGATTTTTTTAAAACTACAAAGTACGCCGAGGAAAAAGAAGATTTTAGTGTAATAAATTCTCTGTGGTAAACGATTTCCGCCCGTAGCTTCGGAGCAACGATTGTTTCACTACTAAAGTGGTAATCAAAAAATACATTGAAATCAACAGCCACGGGTTACCGGGGTTACCGGTAATAAAGAAGCAGGAGGAGAACTGTGAGAGCAGTAGTTCAAAGGGTTACGCATGGAAAAGTAACGGTTAATTCGGAAGTTGTCGGCGCAATAGGCCAAGGTTTAGTAGTATTATTGGGTGTCGGTAATGGTGATACTGTAGAAGATGCCCGGTATATGGCTGACAAAATTGTTAACTTACGCATTTTTGAAGATGCCGGCGGCAAGATGAACCTGTCCCTGCTGGATATTGCGGGAGAGGTCCTGGCCGTTTCACAATTTACTTTATACGGAGACTGCAGAAAGGGCAGAAGGCCGGGGTTTGCGGAGGCCGCTCCACCAGCGGAAGCAGAAGAACTTTATTTAAAATTTGTAGATTTCGTTCAGGGTTATGGGGTTAAGGTAGAGCAGGGAAGGTTTAGAACCCATATGGTAGTTGATATCCAAAATGACGGTCCGGTAACCCTGCTGCTGGACAGTAAAAAGAATTTTTAAAAACATTGACCGGGCCGATTGGCCGGAGACCACTGATTAAGGAGGACACATATGAATATCAAAAGTATGGCCGTGGGGCCTATGGGGGCAAATTGTTATATCGTCAACTGCGAGGAGACAAAAGAGGCGGCTGTCATTGATCCCGGCGGAGATGCTGCGAAAATTATATCTTACCTCAACAATCAGGGTTTACAGTTAAAATATATCATTAACACTCATGGGCATATAGACCATATCGCTGCCAATGAGGAGTTAAAGGAAAAGACAGGCGCTGAACTGCTGATACATACGCAGGATGCGGCTATGCTGGAAAACCCCAATTTGAATCTTTCGGCTTTTATGGGTGTGCCTGTTAGACAGCAGCCGGCAGATCGTTTGTTGAATGAAGGTGACGAAATCGAGATAGGTAATGTAAAACTAAAGGTTATCCATACTCCTGGGCACACCAGGGGAGGTATCTGTCTCCTGGCCGGAGACGTAGTCTTTACCGGCGATACGCTTTTTGCCGGTTCCATTGGGAGAACCGATTTTCCCGGCGGTTCCTTTGACGAAATTATCAGGTCCATTAAGACCAAATTAATGACCCTACCCGACGATACGGAAGTGTACCCCGGGCATATGGGGAAATCCAGTATCGGGCAGGAGAAAAAGTATAATCCATTTCTTGCCTAATGCCCTTTTTGCATATTTTACGCAGAAAAATTATCAATAAACTTAATTTTCCTGCGTTAAATCCCCCTAAAATTGAACAGAATAGTCAATAGACCTAGCAGTTAAACAATTTACACGGCAATGATAATAGGGGGAAATAAGATGCAGAAAAAAAATTTGGTCCTGATTATTGGGGTTCTGGCTTTTGGATTTATTTTGGGGTTAAATGTTCGCTGGTTTGACCAAAAGGAGTTTATTAATGAAAACCGTTTTTCCCTGCCAAATTCGGTACAACGGAAACCTGAACCGGTTTCACCTACCCAAAGGGTGCCCGAGGGTTGGGGGTTTGTAAAATCCCGGGACGGTAAAACACCGGAAATAACTGTTCGCCAAAAACAGTTGATTAAAAAATACGGTGCCCTTTTTGTCGGCAATACCGGCAAAAAACAGGTTACTCTGACTTTCGACATGGGTTACGAAAAAGAAGGATTAACTCCTGCTATGCTGGATACTCTGAAAAAACATAATGTTAAAGCCAGTTTCTTTGTTACTGCTCACTGGCTGAGATCAAATCGGGAGTTGGCTAAAAGAATGGTGGCCGACGGCCATTTATTAGGCAATCATACCTGTTCCCACAAAAGCCTACCTACCCTCAGTGAAGAAAAAATAAAAGCCGAGATTCGCGGCTGGGAGAATGTGGCCAAAGAAGTAACAGGTAGCCTGCCAAAATATAAATACATGCGACCGCCGATGGGGGAATACAGTGAAAAAAGTCTCAGGGTAACTCAGGAACTAGGGTATACCACTGCTTTCTGGAGTATCGCTATGCGCGACTGGATGCCGATGGGAGGCGCCCATAAAGCTGTTGAGGGAGTGGTAAACTATCTGCACAATGGAGCAGTAGTTCTCCTCCATGGCAACTCCGAAGAGGTTGTCCAGGGGCTGGAACAAATTATTTTACAGACCAGGGCTAAGGGTTTTAAAATTGTTCCTATTTATGAAATAGATAAATAATGGTCTGTCTATGCTAGTCCCCTTATCTATAGTATAATAATTTAAAATAATTAGGTTTGCTTTATTACAGGGGAGAGGCTTATGTTGAGAAAAACATTGATTCTTACAATATTTTTCTGCTTCGTGTTTTTAATCGGATGTGGAAGCAGCCAGACTGCCAAAGATGTTGAGCAGGTTATCAACGATGCTTTTAAGGCCCGGGCGGAAGCTGTTTTTAAATATCAGGATAAACAGCCTTTGACAAAATATTTCAGTCCGGAAGCGCTGCAGCAGAGTAAAGGGTTGTTGGATTGGTCGCCAAAGGGACAGTGGGATAATGTCAAGGATTTAAAATATTCCTATTCCATAAGAATAGAAAACTTAAAGATCAGCGGTAAACAGGCCAGGGCGGAAGTATACGAAACTGCGGTGGTGTCATGGGATTATATAGATCCGGGCAGAGTAAAAGGCACCGATTTTGCGAAAGAAGATGCATGGGCCAACCGGCGCCATGACATAGTGGTAAACCAGGAACCCGACGGTCGTTGGGTTATTGTGCAAGATTTAATACGATAATGCTATAGGGCGCCTAAAAAGCGCCCTGTTTTGCTTGGGAGTTAAAATAACAGTTTTTTGGACAAACGGATTTTCATGGGTATGCATTAATGGTATAATGAAGTATCGAAAAATAAAAAAACACTGCAATAATTTGCAGTGCATGTTTTTTATGGCAGGGGAGACAGGACTCGAACCCGCAACCAACGGTTTTGGAGACCGCTACTCTACCAATTGAGCTACTCCCCTGTATCTTGTTGCATTAAATAGTATAACCAAAAAGATGGCATTCGTCAATAGAAAAACACTGACAAATCTTGGGGAGAAAACTGATGGCTGTTGATTTACACATTCATACCAGCGCTTCTGACGGAAATATCAGCCCTGCGGAGGTTATTGACCTGGCGGTGCAAGCAGGTCTAAGAACAATTGCTTTTGCCGACCATGAAAATACGGCCGGATATACTGCAGTGAAGGATATGGCAGAGGGTAAAGGACTGGAAATTATACCTGCCCTTGAGCTGCAGACCTGGCATAAAAACAAAGAAATCCATATTTTGGGATATTTTATTGATGTAAACGATATTAATTTTCAAAAACGCTTAACCGAACTGCGAATGGATAAAAACCGGTGTGCCATGGCCATGGTGGAAAAAATTCGCCGTTGTGGTTTTGACATAAAATGGGATGAAGTAGAAAGACTTAGTTGTTTTGGCGGGCCTATATCAAAAGGGCATATCATGCAGGTTTTAAAACTAAAGGGCTACATTAAAACCAGGGAAGATGCCGCTAGGATATTGGGATTATATTTTAACCAGGAAGGAAAAGCCTACAGTTGTTATAATTTCCCTTCTGCCGAGGCGGTAGATTTAATTAAATCAGCAAGGGGAATTCCTATCCTGGCTCATCCGGGGTTAATAGGAGACGATAATCTGGTATTGGATCTCATTAAAATGGGCATATCGGGTCTGGAAGTGTATTATAATTATTTTGGGCCCAACAAGAATAACTATATAGCCAAATATGAGAAAATGGCTTTAGACCATGGTCTGCTGATGACAGGCGGAAGCGATTACCATGGTACCATTACTCCGGTGGTTTTGGGCGAGACAGAAATACCCGATGCGGTAGTAGCATCATTAAAAGAAAGTAAGAAGCTTTTTTAAGTGTTTGTTAAAAAAGGTATATTTTGGTTGAAAAAGGTATATAGAATACAAAAAAGTACGAGAATTTTGTTTCTGTTGCAGGAATTTATATCATTATGTAGAAATCTTTTAAGTGCATCGTCTATTTTAGCCCGCCTTCACCTTAAATTATTAAGGTGTTTGCCTTAAGCCCGTCTTAAGGCATATTTTTTTTGCTGAATAGAAGTTATTGAAGTAAGTTACATTAAAAAAGTCGAAATTGGTAAAATCTGAAGGAAATAGGACTGTGTGGGGAGAATACCTTTTTCAAAGAGGTGGCGTTTTTGAATCCGATAAAAAAGATTGTTTTTGCCCTGAGTACTATTCTTTTAATTATTATTACAGGTACCATCGGGTTTATGTACCTTGAAGGGTACAATATACTTGATGCTATTGCTGTCACGATAGCAACCCTGACCACCAGTACGGTGGGTTTCGGAAATTTGGTACCACATACTGTTTCCGGTAAAATCTTGACATTGATGATTATAACACTGGGAGTTAGTTTAGTTGCTTATGTTTTTGGCAGTGTGGTAGGTATTATACTGGAAGGACAATTAAAAAACATAGTGGGGCGAACAAAAATGCTAAAAAAGATTAGTTCTCTGGAAAACCATATAATCGTTTGCGGGGCCGGGCGGGTAGGACAGCACGTTGTCAGTCGGTTGGTTAAGGAAGATGTCCCCTTTGTGGTAATTGACAAGAACCCGGAAATTATTGCCAAGTTAACGGCAGAGGGCATTTTGGCTATAGAAGGAGATGCTGCGGAAGACGAGGTATTGGAAAAAGTCGGGATCAAAAAAGCCAGGGGATTAATCACGGCTCTGCCCGGTGATGCAGATAATGTTTTTGTGTCATTGACCAGTAAAGAATTAAATCCGCACATTAAGGTTGTAGCCAGGGCGAATCATGTGGAATCTCAAAACAAGCTAATCAGAGCCGGGGCCGATAAAGTTATATCGCCGTCGGTTATAGGCGGCCGGAGAATGGCAATTTCCATGTTAAAACCGGTGAGCGTGGATTTTGTAGAAACCTTAATTCACCAGGGATTTGAGATAGAGATAGAAGAAATCGTACTTGGCAATAACTCGCCTCTTGCGGGCAAATGCCTGAAGGAATCGGGTATTAAACAAAAGACCGGCGCTATGGTGGTTGCCATCAAGCGCGGTGAAGACATTATCAACAATCCATCAGCCGACGATGTTATCATGGGGGGAGACTTATTAATAGTTTTGGGTACCAGAAGCCAGTTGGCGGAATTGGAAGCAATGGCTTCGCCGCGCTGAGAAGATTATCTTATTTAACAACAACATGGACAAAAAACATCGACAAAAAACTTTTTCAAACGAGTGGTTGAAAATGAAACTGGTTTGCTTTGGCGACAGCATTACATACGGATTTCCTTATGGCCCAGACGCTTCCTGGGTTAAATACACGGGTGAACATAGCGGTCTGGAAACTGTCAATGCCGGCGAAAATGGCGATACTTCGTTTGATCTGTTGCGCCGGGTGCAAAAAGATGTCATACTGGAAAACCCCCGCTATACTTTTATAATGATAGGAACTAATGACGCCGACCTGGGCTTGGACGTTACCGCATATGCACAAAATGTTGCTAAAATCGTAGAAATGCTTGAGGGAGCAAGCATTACCACGCTGATTGGCCTACCCATTCCTTCTGCTGATTCATATCTGGAAAAAAGACTGGCGCCCTACAGGAGTTTTCTTACTGGTTTCGCCTTGCAGAAAGGGTTGAGTTACCTGGATTTTAGCCCTGTTATGCTTGATAAAAATAATAGGTGCCGGACCGAGTATTACCTGGATGAGGTTCATCCCAGCGCAGACGGTTACCGTGCCATGGGAAAATTGGCCGTTGATTTTCTGAAAAAGGCCTTACGGTCGAGTAATGGAGAAATTACACCCTAAAAGAAGGATTTTTTACGTTTGTTGCTGAAATATATATAAAAAATACGATGCTGGATGGTGTTGTTGGGATGAAAAAATTAAATAACTATACGGAAACTGTGGTGGAACAGGTACTTAAAGAAATCCTGGCCGACAGGGATGATATCTGCAAGTGCGAAACTTGCCAGTTAGATATTATGGCCAAGGCTTTGAACAATCTGCCGCCGCAGTATTATGTTACCGACAGGGGCGAAGTCTTTTCCAAACTGCTGGCCTCTTACCTGGATACAAGAACAAAAGTGGTTACAGAAATTACGAAAGCCATCATGCAGGTTTCCCGACAACCACACCATGCTGCAAACGAAGTTGCTGATAAGTAAGAACAGAAATAGGATAGGCCTACATAAAATAATATAAGAGAGCGATTTTATTTGAGGGAGGGGTCAGGGTGGAAGTAAGGTGTATGATGTGCGGTAAAAAAGAAAGCATCGGCAAAGATCATGTTGAATATAATAAGTTATCCAAAAATCCGAAAGCTGTATATATCTGTACCCTCTGCATGGCTCGTACCTATCATGAAGCCAAAGAAGGCCAAAAACCCAATAAGCCAATGTAAGCCTTTGCGAATTCTTCTGTATGGTAAATTGACGAAATATTCAAAAATAACAGTTCGTCTAAAAGGGGGGAGAAGGTTGTTTACCAGTACACTTAGCGGATTGGTTTTTGGTGTCATTGTTACTTTTTTCTCACTTTTGGCTGTTTTGTTAATAGGGAGAGCGAATACAAAAAAGCTTAATTTTTAATTTTAAATATCCAACGCTTCGCTATAGAGCGAAGCTTTTTTTTGTGCATGTGATTTAAGAAATTAAAAATGGCAAAAACAATAAGTTGCAGCTTTTTACTCTTTTGGAATAATTAATACCTGACCTACATGCAGGGTATTTGGGTTGATTATTTTATTTTCCCGCATGATTTTATAAAAACTAAAGCCGGTACCATAGTACTTTTCGCTGATGGACCACAGGGAATCGCCTTTTTGTACAACATATGTGGCGCCGCCCTCCGGGGTAAAGGGTTTACCTGCAATGGAATCAGGTGGAACGGCAGACTCAGAAGGTATTTCGTGAGTAGACGATGAAGTGGTCCCTGGTTTTTCAGAAGATGCCTCGGAAGCTTTTTTATGGGTTAGTGTGGAGCTGTTGTCTGCTACCAGCAAAGATTTCCGGGACCCTGATTGACCTGCTTTCCTGGTTTCATCTGTGTTACTGGCGGTTATCCGGGGCCTTTCATCCTGAACAACATTATCTTCTCTTACTGGCTTTGTTAAGTCCCGGTACATGACGCTGAGCAAGCAGATGGTAAAAATAGCGGTAAAGGCTAAAATCTTTTTCAGGGCAAGTGGAATCCTACCCGGCCTGTCTTGTGGGATTGGTTTGTTTTCAATTGTATATGCAAGGTCATCGACGGCATTAATATGATTGTCAAAGGTTTCAGCGACGGGGCATTTAAGAAAGCCGGCGTTTTCATACCGGAAAGCATTGATGCTTTGCTGTGGCGTAGAAATTAGGAAGACCTGGTTAGGATCGGTAAAGAAACGCCGATGAATTTCTTTTTCTTTATCAGAAGGTGTTTCCTTTGTTGAGAATAGGTACCAACCTATTATTTTTTTGGCGGGGAAATCGGTGCTTTTTTGTTGGTACATATCTTTCCATAAGTTGGCCGAGAATTTCACTTCCTCAACAAAATCATGGGTTATTTTTGCTGCGATGAAATCTTCAGCACAAACTGTAACATACGCATCCTGCACAGAAATATTACCGATTAAAATTCCTCCCTGAACAATCGTTTTGTCTTTAGGGGGAGTTTGGAGAAAAGTCTTCACCTTGGGGGACAACTCTATTCGTATATCCATCGGTTCCACCTCATTGTCAATAAAGTGAAAAAGTTTTCCAATCTTAAATAACTTGTTCGAGCAAGTGCTTTTTTTTCCTGCTAAATAGATGCAAAGAGCACTATTTAATTAATAAGCAAACAGTGAATATGATTAATATGCTTTGTTATAAAGAAGGATAAAAAGACAATTTGTAGAAATATAAAACAGATGAAATTGTCAGGGGGGCAGTGATTATGTTAACGGTTACCCGGTTTCTTGTTGAGGAAAACGGACAAAGTTTGACCGAATATGCCCTGGTATTAAGCCTTATAGTTGTTACAGTTGCAGCAGTTTTATTGTCTTTCGGTTTTCGCATTTCCAATCTGTTCAGTAATGCTTCCGCCCAAATTAACCAGTAAAACCTTTATGAGCCGGATTCCTTTGGAACCCGGCTTATTTTTAATGTTAATGAAAGCAGATTTTATTTGGGGGCAGCTTAAATGTCAATTCAGTATGTTATTGACAGGCCATGCAGGTTAAAAGAGGAAATCCCTTTGAAAGAAATCTTTAAATTAAGAAAAATTAAATCAATTCTAGATGTAGTTGACCAGAGTACCTTTATGCCTGTAAGTGAAACAAAACGTTTTATTGTTGACCATTTAGAGGATGGAGTAATCAAAACAGAATCCATTACCGTTGCCGGCATGCGCGAGTACATACTTCCCCTGCTTAAGTACAAAAATTTCTGCAACAAGTGCCCAGTCAATATTTTCCAGCGCGAATGCGGATGCTGTGGGGAAATTCAATTTCCTGTTGAAAAAGAAGTGGAGTATGTTTTATACCATACAGTTCGGTTGGTTATCGAAAACCACTGGGAGGACGCCGCTGGTTATTTTATCAAAGAATTAGCTTGCAAAGTTATTAATACTCAGCAGATAAAACAAATGCGTAAATGTTATACGGAACCGGTAGGCAGCGGGCAGAGATACCCTGTCTATTTTGAGCTATCCGAAGGAATAGAATATTCCTGGGGCGGTAAATGGATTTTTTGCAAAAATAATTTATCGACCGATGATATATTTCAATATGCCTTTTTTTCGGGAACATTGGGAGACCGGTCTCTGGTTATGCTGGCTTCTTTTTTCTCTTTATTTTACGATGTGGCCAAAATGGAACTGGATGATTTACGCCTGAAAGATAAAATAATGGCCAACCGTTTCTATAATGCTGTTTATGAGTTCCAGGATTATGCTGCTGCTTTGACCAAGGCTGCCAAAAACAACTACACCTTTACAGTGGTTTGTGAATACTCGCCAAATGGGGAACAACAATTTTGACCGCTGCGGAACAACGATTGTTTCACCACTGCAGTGCTATAACGAAAAAGAACGAGGGATAACCTCGTTCTTTTTTTGTGCAAATCCTGTTCTGGCAAGTAAACTATGAGCAATTAAAGCTGGTTGGTAGTGGGCGCCGGAGCAGATGGAGGATTGCCATAGTAACCACATCCGGCTCCGCCGCAGCCGTAGCCTCCACAGCCACCTCCGCCGAAACCTCTAGCACCTCTGCCTCTGCCCATGCCAAGGCCAGGTACATAACCGCTTTCAATACGGGCGTTATGGTTTTGTTCCATCCATTGAATGCGGGCGTCAGCGTCTTCTTTGGTGATTTTGCCCATATCTACGTATTTTTGCAGCAACTCTTTCCTCAATTCCAGCATCTTATCCAGGATCGGTTTAACCTGCTCGACCTGCTCTTTGGTCAGGGCTCCCGGGTAAGTGGAGGTGGCGGGAGCAGGCGTGGTGTCGGCAAATGCCACCGGAACTATCATAGCTACTAAGAGTACGGCTGCAACAGCGATAAGCATTTTTCTGGCTGTCATCTTTGTCACCACCTTTCATGGGCTCAAGTTTTATTTCTGATTTGAGTATAACTCTTTAATTTGACAAATCTAGGACACAAATGTGAACTTATTGTGAACAAATGAAGTTTTTTTATTTTTCCCGGTTGAATCTGATATAATTTAATCAGACAAACTTTTGGAGGTGTAGGTATGAGCAAAATACTCGTTGCTGATGACGACCCGAACGTCATTGAGCTGTTAAAGATATACCTGCAAAAGGAAGGATACGAGGTATTTTTTGCTGAGAATGGCAGGGAGGCCGTGGATAAAGCCAACAGCACAAAACCTGATCTGATTGTATTAGATTTGATGATGCCGGAAATAGATGGGCTGGAAGTATGCCGGCAAATAAGGATGCATTCCAGAGTACCAATTATTATGCTGACGGCCAAGGACGAAGATATGGATAAAATCCTTGGTCTGGAAATGGGAGCCGATGATTATATAACGAAGCCCTTTAACCCAAGGGAAGTGGTAGCAAGAATCAAGGCTGTTTTGCGCAGGGTAAGCGATATTTCCACAGATTCCGGAAAACAGCAGGTACTGAAATATAACGGCCTGGAAATAAACATTATGGATTTTACCGTCAAACTCCAAGGCCGGGAGATTCCTTTTACCCCTAAGGAACTTGAGTTACTATGGTTGCTGGCCAGCAATCCCGGCCGGGTGTATACAAGGGAGCAACTGTTGGAAAAAGTGTGGGGCTATGACTATTTTGGTGACAGCAGGACAGTAGATACTCACATAAAAAGAATCAGAAAAAAAATTGGTTCCGCTGAAGAAAGCACATCTTTTGATATTAAGACCGTTTGGGGCGTGGGGTATAAATTTGAGGTGAGTTAAAGTGAGCAAGACTTTATTTAAAAAACTGATGGTTACTCACCTGGTGGTAATATTAATAAGTATTGCCGTATTGGGCGTGTTTTTGTCGCAGTTGATGAAAAACTATTTCCTGAATATGAAGGAGGACGAACTGACTACCAAGGGACAGGAAATCAGCAGTATTACCGCCCAATACCTGAAAGGAGAACTGGATGAGGATACAACCAGGTATATAATCAACAGCCTGGAACGATTTGTTGACGCCCGTGTATGGGTGGTTGACAAGAACGGACTTATCCGCATGGTTTCCCGGGGAAGCCAGTGTGGTCGGGGCCGGATGATGATGCGGCAGGGTTTTCAACTTCCACCCGAGGAAACAAACCGGGTACTTAACGGTGAAACGGTAAAACAGGTCGGGGAGTCCCCACATTTCACCGAGCCCATGGTATCTGTAGCTGTGCCTATTGTTGACCGTGCGGCCGGCAGGCATGAGGTTATCGGGGCTGTTTTTTTACATGCCCCGGTAACGGGAGTTACAGTCACTTTGCAAAAGGTCTATACTTTTCTTATTATCGCGACACTGGTAGCCGTTATATTGGCCGGGTTACTGGCCGTTTATCTGTCCAAGGCCATTTCCAATCCTTTACATCAAATAACGGCTGCTGCCCTGGCCATGGCCAAGGGCGACTACCAGACGCGCGTCAAAGTGCAGTCCAGTGATGAAGTGGGGGAACTGGCTGCATCTTTCAACTACATGGGTGACAAGCTTTCCGAAACCATAGATGCCCTACACCAGGAAAAAAGCAAAATAGAATCCCTCATCATGTCATTGGGGGAAGGTGTTATTGCCACAGACAGGACGGGAACTGTGGTACGTGTCAACACCATGGCCAGAAAACTGATGCAGTTTGCCGAGGACCCCATTGGCCGGAATATAAAGGAATGTTGTTCCGGTGGGGTCGCCGAAATTATTCAAAAGGTATTGGAAGAGGGAATCGGTAAATCGGCCACCTTAAAAAAAGAGAATATTACTGTCCTGGCCCTGGCTTCTCCTATCAAGGACAGTCGGGAAAATATTTCCGGCACCGTTTGCGTTCTGCAGGATATCAGTGAAGCCGAGAAACTTGAACAGATGCGTAAGGACTTTGTCAGTGATGTTTCCCATGAATTAAGAACTCCGTTAACTGCCATCCGGGGCTACAACGAAGCGTTGTCGGACGGTACTGTTGAAGATCCGGAAATCCGCCAAAAGTATCATAATATAATAAGGGAAGAGACCCAGCGGCTGGAGAGGTTAATTCACGATTTACTGGATTTAAGCCGCCTGCAATCGGGGAAAATATCCCTTGAACTGGAACCTCTTGATGTAGGAGCAGTTATTAGGAGCACCGTTGAAAAACTGGAGCCGCAGATTAATATCAAAGGCATTGCCGTGGAGCTGGATATTCCGCAGAATATCCCCTATATCATGGGTAATGAGGACCGGCTTGTTCAATTATTGATAATTCTTCTGGATAATGCTGTGCGTTATACCGACGCGGGTGGAAAGATTTTCGTTTCCGTAGGCGATGTGGGCCTCAAAGGTGTAGAAATAGCCATCACCGATACAGGCAAGGGGATACCCAAGGAAGATATCCCTTTCATCTGGGAGCGGTTCTATAAAGTGGATAAATCACGTACGCGGACAGGGGCCGGCACGGGCTTGGGCTTAGCCATAGCCAGGCAGATTGTGGAACTGCATCACGGGACTATCGAGGTAGAAAGTGAATTGGGCAGGGGGACCACGTTTAAAATAGTGTTTCCCCTGGCTGAATCATGATTTGTATTAATACAGCGCCAGTCAAATTAAAAAGCAATCAGAAAGGCAGGAGGGCGTATTATTCCGGAGCAGGACTAAAATTGTCCTCCGGCCCGCGGTCCAAATAGTGGGAGCGGTTGCCGGAGGGGATTTCGTCCTTGGGCGGAAGTAATATGCCCTCCTTTTTTTAATTCGCTATATTACATAGCTTTCTTCATTGTTTTTGCGTTTTTCATATACTCGGTCATCTTCGGCGCCAGTTTGGGAGCTACCTGCGGCAGCATAGCCGGCATTATTTTCTCCATTACCTTAGGCAGCATAGTCGGGAGCTTTTCTTCCATCTGAACCGGCATATGCGGAATATACTGTTTCATCAATTCAAGCACTTTTGGCATAAGTTTTGGCATCATTTGCGGCAGTAGCATGGGCATCAGGGTAGGAATCATTTTTTCCATCATGGCCAGGGCCGGGCCTTGTACGGGGCCGGGCAGGGATTCCATACCCTTCATCATCGGTTGCATGGAAGAAGGCATTGCCGCCATGATTTCCGGCATCATATCGGCCATCATATCCACTATGCCATCGACGGTCATTATTTCCAGGGCTTTTTCGAAGACGCTCCACATGTACAGGGTGTATTCTGAACTGTCCTGGTATTCGTATCCCAAAGCCTCCAGGATGAAGTCGGTGAAATCAAGAATCGGCATGTCTTTGCCGGCATGTTTTGCGGAAGCACGCAGTTGTACTTCACAGCACGGACAGGTAGCTATCATGGCATTAGCTTTTACATCAACAGCTTCCTGTACCCGCATATCGCCAAGCTTATCTGCTACTGGCGGCGCGGCAATCCTAGTCAACACACTGCCGCAGCACAAAGCATCTTCACGGTGATGCTCCATTTCAACGAATTCAACGCCGGGAATTGATTTCAACACATTCCGTGGAGCGTCATAGATGCCGCTATGGCGTCCGATATGACAGGAATCGTGCCAGGTCAGCCGTTTATTGACCGGCTTTTTAAATTTCAGTTTACCCTCTTTAATCAGTTCTTCCGTTTTTTCAGAGATGTGTTTTAGTTTAAATTCATAGGGGTAACCGAGCTTTTTCGCCCAAATGGGATACTGGTGGGCAAAGGCCATATAACAGCCGGGGCAGGAAATAACAATTTCTTTGACCCCGCGTTTGAGCAATCCTTCAATGTTATTTCTGAAGATAAACTCAAAGGTGTCCAGTTTACCAGCCACCAGCATTGGCGTTCCGCAGCAGCCCTCGTCTTTGCCCAGAGTGGTAAATTCCACGCCGGCTTCTTTAAGGATTCTGGCAGCGCCTACCGCCGTATTTGTGGTAACCAGGGAGGCGGTGCAACCGGCCCAGTAAGCTATTTCAGCCTTATCCTTGATTTCGATATCTTTCGGTATCCACGCATCCCTTTCATTTCTCCGGCCGGCCCAGATGTTCAGGTCACTTTCCACGCTGGCAGCCATCATTTCAAAACCGTTATAGGTGGAGAAGCCCATGTCGTTAACCAGCATAGGCCTGAAGGCATCCCAAAGTTCCATAATGGGCAGGTTAACCTGACAAACAGGGTTGCAGCGTTTACAGGTAGTACACATAAGGAACATATCCACTGTTTTTTGGTCCAACTGTAGGTTTCCTTTCAGATATTCTCTCAGGATATACCACTTGCCCCGTGGTGTTGAGCTTTCCCAGCCAAAGCCCATGTTCAAGGTACAGGTATCCACACAGTACCCACACTGGGCGCAGGCAAAGGAAGCGCGCGCCATAACTTCGGCTAAACGTTTTTTTACTTTGGGTTTATCGCTTAAAAACTTTTCCGCAATGTTCAATAACGGTTCGGTGGCCCTGGCTGCTTTCATGGCAGTCCTCAGAAGAACGGGGTTGCCTGTGGAGGAAAGAACCTTACCGGGGTTAAAGATATTATCAGGGTCAACGGCTTTTTTATATGCTGACATTTTTTCGAATACATCTTTACCCAGGGCTTCTTCCGCTTCATCGGTAAAGTATAAACCGGTGGAGTAAGTGCGACCTCCGTGAGCCTTGGCAATCTCCATCATAACAAGAGATTTCGCAAAACCGATGTTGTAAGCGGCGGTCCTTTCATCACCGGTCAGGAAGGCTAACAGGGTAACGCTGTCTTTTTTTACCAGACTACCTTCGATGGAAATGCCTTCAAGTTTTTTACCCGCTTCCTCCACCACATCGGCGATGGTATCTAAAGGAATGATAGCCTCACTCGGTATCAGGGACGGGCCCAGGTTTTTCACGCGCATGGTATAGAAGCGCTCAGACCATTCATGTTGGGCTACCTTATCCGGCAGTATTTCTCCGCCTGAACTGTTAAGAATGGAAACAAGCTTGTCAGCTACCATGCTTTCTCGGGAACCAGGGTAGACGACCATAAGCAGGTGTTTGCCGTGTGGTGGGTGAGTAATTTCCCTGTTGTTTTCTGCATGAACGCCTTCAATGTTATATTGGGAGGCAGTTTCCACCGCATCGACTTTATTCTTAATGAAATCGGCTGTGGTAAAGCTGATATGCCACACAGGGAGGGAAGCCGCCGTAATTTCTTTAATGGTTGCCACTAACCGGCGGAAATCATCGAAGGCGGCGAGAATAAGTTTTTCTTCCGACAAGTCACGGACAGGGAGAGTAACTTCGACGATAAATCCGGTGATGCCCTCGGCCTGGTTAATTAGCACAATTTCCTCGCCTTTAAATGTTTTTACCTCGCCGGAAGGGATGACCACTTTGGCTTCGACAATGTTATCACCGATAAATCCGTACTCGAAGCTGCCTATACCGGAGCCGCCCTGCGCAAGCCAGCCACCAACAGTGGCGCCGGGGGCGCTGGAAGGATAGAGCCTGAGGGAAAGGCCTTCTTTTTGCAGCTCTTGCTCAAGTTTTTCCCAGATTACGCCAGGTTGCACAGTAACGGTTTTCTTTTCCTTATTTATACCAAGAACCTTATTCATCCTGGTGAAGGCCACAACAATACCGCCCTTAATCGGGATAACTCCGCCGTAGCCG
Organism: Thermincola sp. GK-1; assembly: GCF_059412445.1. Classification (NCBI taxonomy): domain Bacteria; kingdom Bacillati; phylum Bacillota; class Clostridia; order Eubacteriales; family Thermincolaceae; genus Thermincola; species Thermincola sp. GK-1. The sequence continues at coordinate 225,049 of NZ_JBSQAT010000003.1, read as the reverse complement.
CTGGTAGCAGCGCCGCGGGGAACTAAAGGAATCTTCTTTTCCCGGGCGTAGCGAACCAACTCCACAATTTCTTCAGTTGAAACAGGTTGTACAACGGCATCGGCAGTTTTCAGGACCATTTTTTCGACTGCTGCGGGTAGGTTAGCCACGTCGTGGGAATAGAGCGTCCTTTCTACAAGATCGAAAGATACTCTTCCGGGAAAAATTTTTTCCAGCCTGCTTTTCATGAGAAAGACCTCCTTAAGTATGATCAAATATAACAATAAAAATTTATATACCATTACCCCCTTGGGGTATTTCTATTATAATGCAAATACAAAAAATATGCAACACTTTTAGAAAGGAAGATTTTATTCCCTTGACTTGATAAATAAAGTAAAAAAGAAATAAATACCAAAAATATTACTGTTAAGAAAAATTTGGTCCTGTTTTTAAGGAGAAGAGGAATAAGATGAAAAATGTCGAAAATAAGTCACTAATCAGTATAACAGTAGATTTGCTTTGGAGGGGTTTGATTGAAACAGACCAAGTTATTCAGCGCTATTGTTTTTCTTCTGGAGCTAGGTACTATGCTCTATTTTATTCCACTGTTGATTTACCTCGCTGAGTTCAGTTTCGGTATTCCGGCGATAGGTTTTCTGGTTGGTGTTTTAGCCATTGTTCACTATTATATTTACAGGTGGTATCATAACAGGGGTTCTTTGGTTTATTTCGGCTTATCCATCACCGGCGGCGCCCTTGCCGCAGCTCTGACCATGTTTTTTGACTTGTTTAAGAAGGTGTTTTTCCCGGCAATTTACCTCTCCGAGTACAGCCATATATTTTTGCCAAAGATCACTGTGACCGATGTTTCAGCAGTGTATTACTACTTCGTCTTTTTGACTGGCATTGTTTATGTGGCGGTTTTACGGATTATCCTTACGAAAATATGCGGGCTTTTGGGCGTGGAAAATTGCCCGATTAAAAAAATATGTGGTTCTGACCGCCAGGGCATTTAATACGCAAAGTTTAAGGAGAAATTTACGGAATTCGCAAATAAAGCGACGAATATCTGTCCCGGTTTGAATAACTTTCACCTTTCTACAAAAAATATTGGTTGGAAGGTGAATTGGATGGAGGATCGATTAATAGCAGGGGGAGTTGCCGGACTCGCCGGGTCTCTGGTAATGGTCGGGCTGGATTACCTGGTGAATTTGATCCCAGGTGTATCGACAAATCTGTTACTTGCTGCTTCTGCCATAGTTTCAACAGATGTTGAACTGGGCACTGTAACGGGAAATGTAACAGGGTTTATCATACATTTGATTTGTGGCTCCATCCTGGGAGTGATATTTATTTTTTTGTTGGAAATCACGAAATACCGTTTTGTCTTGCTGAAGGGATTTTTATTTGGTATTGGTGCATGGTTTATAGTATGTGGTATGATTGCCAGGTTGTTAAACCTACCCATCAAGGACAAGTTTATTGATAATCTTTTTATGCTGCTTATCCATATATCTTTTGGCCTGACCACTGCCTTTGTTATAAAAAATTACGTTAAATACAGTGTGCGGGAAACTGAATAAGTTTTCAAAAAATTTTTTAAATATCTTGCAGGACTTGATTATTTGTTGTAGAATTAAATACGTAAAGGGTAAAGTTCTTAGCACATGTTGCATTGATATGATTGCCAGGAAGGCAATTTTGCATGGGTGAAGAACAGACATTGTTGATACTGAACAGGAGGCCATGAAGGTCATTACCGGATGAACCGGTTAGATACTTTCGTGGCTTTTTTATTTATTAATCAACGGAGGTGTAGTTATTATGCATATTCCAGACGGGTTTCTGGATACCAAAACATGGCTAAGCGCTTATGCTATAAGCGGTGGCAGTCTTCTCTACTCGGTAAAAAAAGTCAAGGAAACTTTAAATGAACGGATGGTACCGAAAATGGGTGTTATGGCTGCGTTTATCTTTGCTGCCCAGATGGTCAATTTTCCTGTTGCGGGTGGAACATCAGGCCATTTAATCGGGGCGGCGCTGGCGGCTATTACTCTGGGACCTTGGGCAGCTACCCTGATAATGAGCGCAGTTCTGATTGTGCAATGTTTCTTTTTCCTGGACGGCGGAGTGACGGCACTGGGTGCCAATATTCTGCTGATGGGTATTGTAGCGCCCTGGGTGGCATATGGCCTTTACAGAATTATTGCCGGCGGCGCGCCGACAAAAACAAGGTTTTTAATTGCTTCTTTTGTGGCTTCGTGGGCTTCGACATTTGTTGCTTCTCTGGTGTGTACTGTCCTGCTGGCTCTTTCAGGAACCATACCCATGCAGGTCGGCTTGCCGGCTATGGCCGGGTGGCATGCGCTGATAGGTATAGGAGAAGGTATAATAACTACCGTTGTTTTGGGATACCTGACTCAGGTTAAAGCTGAGATAGTAAGCCAGACTGAAAGTGTGTGAGGTGAAAAGTTATGTCTAAGAAAATAATTATTGCCTTGTTGTTTGCTCTGGCGGTTGCTGCTTTTCTTTCACCTTTTGCTTCTTCCCATCCCGACGGTCTGGAAAGAGTGGCGGAAGACAAAGGTTTTTTGCATAAAGCTGAGGGGAAAGAAGTTATTCAGTCGCCGATGCCCGATTACACAGTGCCCTGGATAAGAAATGAAAAGATTTCAGGCAGCGCTGCCGGCGTTATCGGTACAATTTTGACTTTTGGCTTAATGTATGGGGTAGCTAAACTGGCAACCACAAGGAAGTTAAAAAATTCGAAAATAGAATAAAACAAGGGTAGGGAGGCCCTGGATGAAAATTGCTGTTATTGACGGACAAGGCGGGGGAATAGGCAGGGTATTAGTGGAAAAAATTCGCAAGGCCTTTGGCGATAAGGTTGAAATATGGGCTTTCGGTACCAATTCGGCTGCAACGGCGCTGATGTTGAAGGCAGGCGCCGACGAAGGCGCTACAGGTGAAAATGCCATCGTTAACAGCATGGGCAAAGTAGATATTATAGTCGGCACTGTGGCCATACTGGCGGCCAATTCAATGATGGGTGAACTTACCCCGGCTATGGCAGCCGCTGTGGCCAACAGCAGTGCGGCTAAAGTATTGCTTCCTATTAACAGAGGGCGCATTACAATTGTCGGCGCAAAAACCGAACCCCTGCCCCATATGGCAGATTGTTTGGTCAAACAACTGCAGTCAATCATTGAAAAGGAGGTATGACCAATGTGTGAAGCCAATGCATATATAAGAACCAGGGATAATGAAGAATTGCTCTTATCTTCTGTAGACAAAGTGATACCCAACGGGGATGAGCTGCTGCTGGAAAATATTTTCGGTCAACGGAAGATAATTAAGGGAAAGATTGTGGAAATGGCTCTGGTTGATCACAAAATAATTATTGAGAAAACCGAACAGTAAGATGGCAAGATAATTGCTGTGAAAAAATTATAGGAATGTGGAAGGATGGCCATGAAGGTTGTCTTGCGGAAAAGAAGCCGCACAGGCACTTTATGGTCATTTTGTTTTTGTCACAGATTTTCCGGTTTCCTTGGCAGGACCGGAATTAACCTCCTTAATAATATATTGTTTTTTTATACCTCCTTTCGATTGGCAGGGAGGATGCTGGCAGTTCTCCCTGCCGGGGATCTTTTTTCATTTATTCAAAAAGAAATGGTTCAGAAATTTCTAAAATATTTTTTTAATCAAGAAGGAATTTGTAGAATTAAATAGAATAGGTATAAAAGGAATAAGGTATCAAGAAGATACCGTGTGATATTTAAAGTGACTGGTTACAAAAAGACAGCTTCAAAAGTCAGGATTTCAGGCCATGAAGGTCTTGCCCGAAAGGAATGGGCAGGTTTTCATGGCTTTTGTTTTGAAGGGGGAATGTTTAAGGCGGAAGGGAGCTGACTTTTTTGACAAAAGGAAAAGAGTATTTCGATAATATTGCGGTGTCCTGGGATGAAAAATTTAAGCCGGATGTGAATAAAGGAGTAAAAAACGTTTAGAAACCAATTGTTGAAAGGAGCGGGTTTAAATGTGCAGAGAATTAACCCCATGGGAAAAGTGTGTGGAATTTCACGGGCATATCTGCCCCGGACTGGCGCTGGGTTTTAAGGCGGCGGTCATAGCTCTTAACGAACTTGGTGTTGCCAGGGCTGCCGATGAGGAATTGGTAACAATTGTGGAAAACGATGCCTGCGGCGTTGATGCCATCCAGGTTTTAACGGGCTGCACCATCGGCAAAGGGAACCTGATCTACCGGGATTATGGCAAACAGGTTTATACCTTTGGCAACAGGAAAACCGGCGAGGCGGTGCGGGTTTCTGTGAAACCCGATGTCATGGGACGCGACCCCGAGCACCGGAAATTGATGGACCTGGTCATGAAAGGCGAAGCAACTGATGAGGAATGTGACTGTTTTAAGAAAAAGCACGTGGAGAGGTCGCAAAAAATCCTGGAACTATCTGCCGAGGAGTTCTGCAAGGTGGAGAAGGTTAAACTCGACTTTCCCAAGAAAGCGCGCATATTTGACACAATCATTTGTGCTGAGTGTGGTGAAGGAGCCATGGAACCCCGCGTGCGGGTCAAAGACGGCAAGATGGTATGCCTGGAATGTGCGGGAGAAGAATACAGCAGAGGTTGGTAAAGGAGGTTCACAAAGTATCAATGTGCAGGTTATTGAGAAAAAAACTGTTTTTGCTGATTTCTTTTATCATGATTAGCAGTATTATCTTTACCGGTTGCGGCAAAACAGCATCAACTGAAAAAGCGCAGACGGAAGGCATGCAAAGTGTCAGTTCACAGGACAAAATACCTGTCTACACTGTAGCTGACCCTACCGGAGACTGGGGCTATCCCACTCCTTACAGCCATTACCAGCGGGGTCCAGGGTATGTAAGGATGAGTTTTATCTTTGATACCCTTGTATGGAAAGACGAGAAGGGTTTCATACCGGCTCTGGCCAAAAAATGGGAATATATCGAAGGAGAAAATGCCTATTATTTTGAGCTTAATGAAAAGGCGAAGTGGCATGATGGGCAGAAATTTACCGCCAGGGATGTTGCTTTCACCTTTGATTATACCAGGGAACACCCTTATAACTGGGTTGATACCACCAAGATAGCCAGGGTTGAAATCATTGACGACTACAAGGTGAAGGTGTACCTCAAAGAAAAATATGCCCCTTTCCTGAATAATGTGGCCGGAACGCTGCCTATATTGCCGGAGCATATCTGGAAACAGGTCGAAAAACCTGAAGAGTTTCAAGGGCCCGAGGCGGTAATAGGTACCGGACCTTTTAAACTGGCCGATTACAATAAAGAACAGGGGACTTACCTGTACGAGGCCAACCGGGACTATTATTTGGGCAGTCCGCGAGTGGAAAAACTTAAATTTGTTAAAGTCAGCAATGAAATGGCGGCAGTTGCTTTGGAGAGAGGAGAGGTTAATTTTGCCCAGATTCCGCCGGACTTGAAAGAAGAGGTAGTCAATAAAGGGCTGTCGGTAATAAAGACACAATACGATTGGGCCCTGAAACTGTTATTTAACCATCAGAAGGAACCTTTTTCGGCCAGGGAATTCCGGCAGGCTCTGGCTTATGCCATTGACCGTGAACAGTTGGTCAAAACAACTAAGAGAGGGTATGCCCTGGCGGGTAAACCGGGACTCCTTTCCCCTGATTCGGAATGGTACAACCCCAATGTACAAAGGTATGATTACAACCCGGAAAAAGCCAAGGAGATTTTAAGCGGGCTTGGATATAAACTGAAAAACGGTTATTTCGTCAAAAACGGTCAGGATTTGACTGTCGAGCTTCTTATCAGTCCGGATTATGAAAGAGACGGGCAGTTTATCAAGCAACAGTTGGAAAAAGTGGGAATCAAGGTTAATCTGAAAAGTCTGGAAGCCAAAACTCTTGACTCCATGGTGCAGGACTGGAAATTTGATATGGCCCTGTCCGGGCACGGAGGACTGGGGGGCGACGCCGAGATTTTAAATAAGGTGACCATAGGCAAAGGGGTTACCAGTATAAGATATACCGGCAGCAAGGTTTTAACCGGTCTGCTGAAGGAACAGGTGGCAACGATGAATCCCGACGAACGCAGGGCAAAAGTGGAAAAAATCCAGGAGCTTTATGCGGAGGAAATGCCTGGTCTAACCCTGTATTATCCCGATTGGTACTACGGCCATGACGGGAAAATGAAAATTTTTAACACAAAGAAAGGTATCGGTGCTGGGGTGCCCCTGCCCCTGAATAAATGGGCTTTTGTGCGCCGGTAGCCGCCGGGTACAGGTAACGGTCGGCCAGTAAAACGCGGAGGGGAAAATGTTTAAGTTAAAAGATGTGGTCAACTATTTGGTTGCTTTTTTGATCATTCTGTCGTTAAATTTCCTTCTTCCCCGGTTGATGCCGGGAGACCCTTTAACAGCTATTTACGGAGAGGAGGCCATGATTCAGATGACCCCGGAGTTGAAGGCGCGGCTGGTCGAGCGGTTTTCCCTCGACCGGCCCCTCGCGGGGCAATTTGGAACATATTTGTTGTCGCTGTTAAAAGGTGATCTGGGCTATTCGTATTTTTATAATGCTCCGGTAAACAAAGTTATTTTGGGGGCGCTTCCCTGGACATTCCTTTTGGTAGGAACCGCAATAAGCATTTCAACAATTATCGGTACCCTGCTGGGGATAGAATCGGGCTGGCGGCGCGGTCAAAAAATTGACCGGGCCATGCTTGCCGGAACCATGTTTTTGGACGGTTTACCCGATTTTTTTCTCGGGATGGTTTTTTTGATTCTGTTCGGGGTGGTTTGGGAAGTTTTCCCCCTTAATGGGGCCATGACTCCCTATGCCGGTTATGCGGGTATAACTCTTGTAGTCGATGTATTAAAACACCTTGTATTGCCTGCCGTTTCACTGACTCTGGTAAACTTGACCGGTTCTTATCTCCTGGCCCGAAACAGTATGGTAACCACCCTTGGTGAGGCTTTTATCCTTACCGCCAGGGCCAAAGGCTTAAATGATCAGGTGGTAAGATACCGGCATGCCGGAAGAAATTCCCTGCTGCCGGTAATTACCCATACGGGTATGCAGGTCGGCAGGATGCTGACCGGGGCTCTGTTTATCGAAACGGTTTTTTCCTACCCTGGGTTGGGGCTCTTGATTCAAAAAGCACTGCAAACCAGGGATTATCCCCTTTTGCAGGGAGTTTTCCTTGTGGTAACAGTTTTTGTCTTAACAGCCAATTTTTCTGTTGATATTTTATATAAAAAGATTGACCCGAGGTTAAGACATGCACGTTAAATACTGGCAGGAGATTAAATCCAACAAATTAGGCCGGCTTGGTCTGATTTTATTGACGCTGATAGTCGGCGCCGCTGTTTTTGCGCCTGTACTTTCTTCCTTTAACCCTACAGAACAGACAACGGCTTCTTTCCGGCCTCCATCCAGGGAACACTGGCTGGGCACCAATGACGTCGGGCAGGACATTTTTGCGGGGCTGTTATATGGCGCCCGAACTTCCCTGCTGGTAGCCGTTACCGTAGCTTTTTTCTCTACGGCCATAAGTAGTGTTGTCGGGGCGACGGCGGGGTTTCTGGGCGGGTTTTACGAAAAAGTGGCAATGCGGGTGGTAGATGCCCTGCTGGTAATTCCCCCAATGCTAGTGGTTATCATAATAGCCGCTTATATCCAGCCAAGCTTGTGGTGCCTGATACTGTTGCTATCATTGCTTACCTGGCCCGGCGGCGCCAGGATTATCAGGTCCCAGACCCTGGTTTTAAAAGAAAAAGCCCATGTCCGGGCTGCCCGAACTTTTGGAGCCGGGCCGTTGTATATATTAAGACGCCATATTATTCCTGACCTCGGCCCTATACTTGTGGCCAACCTGGTTCAGGGAGCGCGGCGGGCCGTTTTTATGGAGGCCGGGCTTTCCTTCTTGGGGGTAACGGACCCTACAACCGTAAGTTGGGGGAAAATGCTGTATCATGCGTTAAAATACGTTTATCTTGATGTGTGGCAGTGGTGGCTTATGCCGGTAGGTGTATCCCTGTCGGCGACTGTTATGGCTTTTACATTTATCGGTTATGCCCTGGAAGAAGCCATGGACCCGAGGTTGAGGAGGGGAAGGCATGCTTGAAATCAGAAATTTATCGGTAAGTTTTGGCCAGACCAGGATTTTGAAAGACATCAACATGACCCTGACCAGGGGTGAATGCCTTGCCCTGATAGGGGAATCAGGCACAGGAAAAACCACTTTGGGCCGCAGCATTATCGGTCTCGGCGATGGGGAATGTACCGGTGAAATACTTTACCGGGGCCGTAACCTGCTGGGGTTGACTGAGAGGGAAATGTCTGAAATCAGGTGGAATCAGATTGCCATGGTCTTTCAAAACGTGGAAAATGCCCTGAACCCTTTGTACACTATTCTTGATCAGGTTATGGAGCCCATGGTGGAACACGGTTTGTATACCAGCCCGGAAGCAAAAATAAGAGCCGGGGAGTTATTAAGAAGGGTCGGGATTTCCCCTGATTTTCATTCCTTCTACCCGCACCAGTTAAGCGGTGGACAGAAGCAACGCGCGCTTATTGCCATGGCTCTGGCTAATGACCCGGAACTGCTGATCATGGATGAGCCCACTTCCGCGCTGGACCCTATTACGAAGGCAGAGATTATTAAACTGTTGCAGCAAATTGGCCGGCAGCACACGATGCTGGTGATTACCCATGATTTTTCCACGGCAGCCACACTGGCCCAAAAAACTGCTGTTTTATATGGGGGCAGAATAGTGGAACTGGGTCCCACGGGCCTAATCCTGTCCAGCCCTAAACACCCGTATACCAGAGGACTGTTGCGCGCCTATCCGAATATGACCACTACCAAGGACTTGCAGGGTATTCCCGGCCGGCTTTCACGGCCGAACAGGGGTTGCCCCTTTGCGCCGCGGTGCACCCAGAGTATGCCCGCATGCAGTCAGACATGCCCTGAGTTAATAGAAAACGGCGGGCGTATGGTGGCCTGTCATTTGGGGGGAATAGTTCCGCTGCTGGAAGTAAAAAATGTAGGTAAGTCTTTTGGCCGTCTGCGCGCAGTGGAAAAAATAAATCTTACCCTGTATGAGGGGGAAACGGTAGCCCTTGTCGGCGAAAGCGGATCGGGAAAAACGACGTTGGCCCGGATTATAACAGGCAGCAGTGAACCGTCAGAGGGGCTAATTTTTTTAAACGGCCGGCCGGTTGAGCGCCGCGGTAAAGATTTTTACCGGCAGGTACAGATGATTTACCAGAACCCCGCCGAATCCATAAGTCACCGGCAAACGGTCCTGGAAGCTGTGAGTGAACCGTTGGAGATACATGAAGTAGGTGACCGAATGGAGCGCAGGGAAAAGGTAAAACGCGTGCTGGAAGAAGTGGAGTTACCCGCTACGGAGGAGTTCCTGCTGACCTACCCGCACCACTTAAGCGGCGGCGAAGCTCAGCGGGTGGCTATTGCCAGGGCATTGATACTGGCTCCCAAATTACTCATAGCCGATGAGCCAACTTCGGCCCTGGATCCCAGTGTCCAGGCCAAGATACTGAAACTGCTCCTTAATCTCCAGGAAAAAAAGGGGCTAAGTTTGCTGTTTATTACCCATGATATTGCCCTGGCCCGGAAGGTGAGCGACCGGATTATTGTTCTCAGGGAGGGCAGGGTCGTGGAAGAAGGGCCTTCCCACCGTGTCACTTCTATGCCCAAACACCCGTATACCAGGAGCCTGTTGGCAGCCGCTCCCTCATTGGATGTTAAGGGAATGGTTTGCTTTGCAGTATAATGTTGAGAATTGTTCAACCGCATAGGTATTTTTGTTTTGCAGGACCAGAGTAAGAAAAAAGAAGAGGAGAACCTCTTCTTACTGCAGGGTCATATTTCTTAATTCCGACAGTATCTGTTCGCCGTCTTTGATATGCTCCTGCAAATGATTGATCCGGTTCTGGTCACCGGTTTTTTGCAGTTCCTGCAGTTCCAACCTGTGGGCATCAAGGGAACCCTGAAGGTCATTATAAAGATTTACGGCTTCATCAAAATTTAGACCGCCTTGATTTTTCAACTGGTCGAATCGGTGTTTGATACTGGAGCAGCTCATAGTTTAACCTCCTTAAGATTGGTTCAGTTTACTTTTACTATAGCTTTTGCAAAAATAACAGGCTTATACCCGGAAATTTACCGGCGGCCTGCTCCGGCAATGAAACTGTGACAGGAGGTAATTATGCCATACGGAAACGAATTTGAGAAAAACAAAATGGTTGATTTCTGGGCGGCAGCCTGGGAACAGGCCGGGAATATCCGCTCAAAACAAAAGCAACCTGCCAAAGACCTACAAAGATCGGTGACAATGTGGAATAACCGGGCCGGCAGTTTTGCCAAAAACAGGGCCCTTGCTCCTGCATCCAATATGCTGGAGATACTTAAAGAAAGCGCCGAAAAAGAAGGGGTTTTCAATATTGCTTTCTTGCCGGAAAAGTTATGGCCAAAACTGTTTCAGGAAGCCTGGTCGGATCTCTCCATGGATATCATTTTTCCTTTTAACCTGGTCTATGCCATGGGATATTTTCCTTCACTAAAGTTTATTAACGCCAAATGGGTCAATGAAGAATCTGTGGAGGAAACGACCGGGAAACTAAGGGAGTGGTTAGCCGGTTACACCGACATTACACCTGCAGTACTGGAAAGCTTACGTGAATTTGTTGCAAATGAGTCTGTTGACGGTTTAGTGAAGGAAGAAGTGGAAACCAATATCGGTATGATGGTTTGGCAGGTACGAAGATAACTTTATTAGAAACCATTATAAACCCGAATTTTTTGTCGGACTTAAGTAAACATAGTTTTTTTTCGAATTTTTATTTTGGGCATTTGACAAAAACCAGAAAAAGGAGTAATATAATAATGGGCATATGCCCTAAACAAATATGCTCGGGTTAAGAAAGGGGGTATCAGTATGCCGGGTTTTGACGGTACAGGGCCGCTTGGTCAAGGTCCGGGAACAGGTGGCGGTTTCTGTTACTGCTCCTCGTCCGTGGAACAGGGTAAACTTTCTGCTAGTTATGGCACCCTGTGCGGAGTAGGCCGGGGAGGAACTCCTTACGGCGGGGGACGCGGCCGTTGCTTTGGCGGAAGCCGGAGGTTCGGCGGTAAGCGGCTGCCGTCTGTATGGCGTAACCATGTTCCCGCACCGGTAGATGAAAAAGAATTTTTACAGGGTAGAATTAAGGCATTACAAGCTGAAATTGAAACTATTAATAAGAAGATTTCTGAACTAAATCAGGCAGAAGAAAATAGGTGATTATAGTCATTTGTAGCATATACCGGGTAACAAGGTGGAGTTATTTCGGACTGTGGGGGGAGATTTTAGTATGGCGGCTATTGTTGATGAAGAAAAATGTACGGGTTGTGCTTCGTGTGTGGAGGTATGTCCGGTAGGGGCGATTAGTGTGAATAGTGTGGCTCATGTTGACACAAATACATGTGTAGACTGTGGAACATGTGTTGATGAATGTCCCCACGGAGCAATTTCTATAGAGTAATCTGCTTAGTATAAAAACTTGTCAAGTGTTATTGCCTTCCGTAAATGATACGGAGGGCATTTTGGTTTAACTAGTTTAACTATTTGCCTAATTTTTGTAAGGGGGAAAAGATGTGGAAACTGAAATACTTGTGGTTGGCGGTAACGTAGCGGGGAGAGGGTTTGTGTCTTCAATATTTAAAATAAATCCGCAAACCCAAATTACATTGGTTCGCAGAGAAAACAAGGCGTTGGTTCCTTGCGGAATTCCATATGTCTTTGGAACTTTAAAGTCGCCGGATAATAATGCCGTTTCTGATGAAAGCATGGTGGAAAAGGGAGTTAACATATTAGTTGACGAAGTAACAGCAATTGATAAAGAGCGAAAATTAGCCGTAACAGCAAGTGGGGAAAAAATTATTTATAATAAACTTGTTCTGGCCACGGGTTCTTTACCGGTTGTTCCGGGAATTGGGGAAGGTAGTGATTTTAACAATATTTATTTTATTTTTAAGGATTTGGATTACCTTACCCTACTTAAGAATTATTTAAAAGAAAAGAAGAAAGTTGTAATTGTCGGCGGCGGGTTCATTGGTGTTGAGTTGGCGGAAGAGCTTTCAAAATTGATCGATGGCAGCCTAACCATAGTGGAATGCGGTCCCACATGTCTTTGGCAGTCGTTTGACCCCGAGTTTGCACAAATGGTAGAAAAAATACTCTGCGAAATAGGTATTAAAATCTACAAATTGGAAACTGTCAAGAAATTCATAGGCTATAAAGGAAAGGTAAAACAAATTGAGTTGACCGGTGGAGACAAATTGGACGTTGATGCTGTGATTTTTGCTGCAGGAGCTTACCCCAATACAACATTGGGAAAGGCGATAGGTTTGCCTCTTGATAAATTCGGCGCCATTAAGGTGGACAAATATATGAGAGCAGATAAAGACATTTATGCTATCGGCGATTGTGCCTCAAAACAGGATTACCTTACAGGGGAGCCTGTTTCTGTAATGTTGGCGTCAATTGCTGCCACGGAAGCAAAAATTGCCGCTCATAACCTTAATAATTTGACCGGAATGTTTAGAAATGGGACATTAAGTATTGTTTTAACAAGTCTGAATGGAATTTCTTTCGGTTCGGTGGGGTTAACTGAGCTAAATGCCAGGGTGCGAGGATTTAACACAAAAATAGGATCAGTACAGGTTTATGATAGGCATCCCGCTTGCTTACCGGGGGCTGTAAAGCAAATAGTCAAGTTGGTCTTTGACAAGGAAACCGGGGTTATTTTAGGAGGGCAGGCCTGTGGCGGGCAATCGGTCGGTGAGTTGGTAAATATAATTGGTTTAGCTGTGCAAACCCGTATGACGGCATCACAAATTCTTGCTCTGCAAATGGGGACCCACCCTTTAATTACCCCGGGTCCAACAATGTATACTATTACCAATGCGGCAGAAAATTCATTGGTTAAATAAACTGGAGATATTATACGGCAGTGTGAAGAGGCCAATGTCAGAGTATTAGGTAAGGTTCCCTTTGACAGGGAAGTAAATAAGTCACTTGCTGAAGGGATACCGGTAGTAAATATTCCCCATAGTATTGCGGGAATAGCTATCAGGGGAATTTGGGACGAATTGCAAATTTTTGATGATTTTAACTGTCTGGGATAAAATATAGTATTTTCTTCCGGGCAATTTTTTTTGTATAATAAGACTTGTATAATATAGAGCAAAGAAGCTCTATAGACGGGGGTTATAAAAGTGCCTAGACCAAGAAAATGGCGGAGAGTCGAATTTGTTCCCAGCGAGATATGTTTTGTTCCTGCTGGTAGGCCCAGGTGTGGTCTGGAGGAGGAGATCCTGAAGGTCGAAGAGATTGAGGCCATAAGGCTGAAAGATATTTTGAATCTCAATCAGGATGAGTGCGCTGCAAAGATGCAGATATCCCGCCAGACTTTTCAACGGATTTTGAGCGATGCCCGGACGAAAATAGCCACCGCCCTTATTCACGGGAAAGCTTTAAGGGTACAGGGCGGGGACTTTACCAGGAACATTTGCAGGGTTACGTGCCGGAATTGTGGAAAACAATGGGAAGAAAGTTACGAAAATTATCAAAAGGTTTTGGATAACGAGTGTCAGTGTCCATACTGTGGTTCCAAAGAAATCTTTTGTTGTAAGCGCAACAATGGGTTTTGCGTTAAAGGATGTCGGAAGTGGCGGGAAATGGAAAGGTAGCGTGGTGACTGGATGATTGAGATATCAATACCGGGTTACAGGAGTCTTATATTAGAAAATCTTGTCCTGGATTTCAACGGTACCCTTGCTTTTGACGGTAAGCTTGCAAATACCACCGGAAAAATTATTAAAGAACTGGCCGGAGTACTCAAAGTCTATATCTTAACGGCAGATACCTTTGGTACTGTTGCTTTGGAGTGTGCCGGTATCCAGGCGGAGGTTGTGATTATAGACCAGGAAAACGGCGGCTCGGATAAAGCGGCCTTTGTTGAAAAGATCGGTGCTTCCCGGACCGTTGCTGTCGGAAACGGGGTGAACGATGTCGCCATGCTGAGCAGGGCCGCTCTGGGTATTGCTGTTCTTGGGCCGGAGGGTTGTGCCGGCCAGGCTTTGGCACAGGCGGATATAGTAGTTAAAAATATAGATGAAGGATTAAGTTTGCTCTTGAATCCTAAAAGAATAACAGCAACTTTGCGTAGATAAACGGCGCCGGACTTATCGCAGAGAAGCCGGAATTTTATATAAATCCGCCCCCGAAAACCTACCCCCTTGTGGGGTAGGATGAAGGGGGCCTTTTAAATCGCTTAAGTTAAACATATAAATCAAACCTTTGTTCTTGTGGTAAAATAAAGGTATGGAAAGAAAAATTAACCATTGCGTAGAGCAGGGGTTATTACATCGGTACTGCTGGCAATGTCAGCACTGAAACTATTCGTAAATATATCGGAGCCCCAAAGATTTACATCGGCGACCCGCAGGGCGTAAGGAAACAGGAATGCGGCCGGCACCACAACCAACGGATGAGCCACTGGAGCTTCGGCCGGCTGCGGGATCTTCTGGAATATAAGCTCAAGCGGCATGGAATCACCCTGGAGAAAATCGAAGAACGGGGCACCTCCGGCACATGCCCGATATGCGGCAAGTATACGAAGCAAACTGGCCGGATTTACCGGTGCGGCAACAGGGAATGCGGTTTCAGCGGAGCGCACCGTGACGTAATAGGTGCTACGGGCATACTGGACTTAGCAGTAAACGGCCAGTTCACCCCGGGTCGTAGGTTGCCGGAGATGGTGTCTTACTCGCGGCCAGTGGTGTTAGCTCCGATGCGGAGCCATAAAAAGAAAGCCGCATAAAGACGTATCTACGCTGAGTAGTAGACGCCCATGGACCGGGCCATCCAGCGTCTGGGGTTAACTTGGGCGCCAGGATGTAGCGCATTGAGGAGGAGTAAGACCTGCCTTCAGGCAGGCGTCTCCCGATGAGGTGCTAAGGACCGTCCGGGCGGACCCGGCTGCTTTTAAGAAGCCGCCGGGCTTGTCCCGGCGGAGGTTCACTCTAAATATTCTGGACAATGCGGACAATTTCATGCTATTATATCATCAAACAGAATATTATGGAATAAGTGGTCCTTCTTGAAAGGACATAATAGGGAAGCCGGTGCAAATCCGGCGCGGTCCCGCCACTGTAAGAGGAAATCACTTTGCAATATGCCACTGGGTTTAACCTGGGAAGGCGTAAAGTGGTGATGATCTCGAGCCAGGAAACCTGCTTATTCTGAACTCGCCGTAAGTACCCACGATGGATGGGAAGGGAGAGACTCAGGCTTTTTTGCCCTCTGCATCGTCGTGCGGAGGGCATGTTGTTTTTAAAAAGAAATATACAGGAATAGGTGTTTTACTCCGAGGGGTAAAACTTAAATGATTACGACCGTGTTGATTGCTTTAGACCGTGGAATGAGTGTAAATCCGGACAGATTTACTTACATTCATGATGACCCGGCCTTAAAGCAGACGGCCTATTCTAATACACCGCAGGCTGTAGGGAGGTGATTAGATTAGGCCGTTTTTATTATCACTTCCCTGGTCTGGATAGACCGGGGATTTTTTTGTTAATCCATTTTTAAGGATATCTTTATTTGCCAAGAAAGGAGGGAGATTTTTTGCTGCTAAAATCAGGTTTCCTGGTTGCCACCTTAATTTTAAGCATAAAAACCGGGCTTATTTTGGGAACGTCATGGCTGAACCGGAAGGCTATTGTACTGGTTTCCTCACTATTCGGGGCAATATTGTTCCTTTTGGCCAAAACCTTTGCCATACACCAGAAATTGCTGGTAAATTTTCTCGACCGCTATACTTTTGTGGGCGCTGTATTAGCAGCCATATTACTGATATATCTGGGGCTTCAGGAATTTGAACCAGTAGGTGGGGGAAGAGAGAGAAACCGAAAAAAACTGGCCTGGCTAAGTTTTCTGCCATGTCCTTTTTGTCTGGTGGCCCTGGCTTTTTCCGTAATTATGCTGGCTCCAGCAGCCGGTGTGGGTATATCAATTTTGGGCGCCGGTACGGCCGTTGTTTTTACCCTGTCAGTCATAGGGGCCGCCCTGGGAACCAGAACGCTTCTTAAGCTTACCAAATTCCGGCCCATAACCGTATTCAACCAACTGTTATTCTTTATGGGAACGCTTACCCTGGCCTTTTCACTGCTTATTCCCAATTTTGTCCGGGGTATGACCATGCCGTTGGAGCCTGTTGAGGTTGCTTCACCCGTATTATTGGGCAGGGTGGTGATAGGGTTTGTCGGATTGACCTTAATCGGATATTTCCGTTACCAAAAAACTATATTAAAGAAAGGTGATGACTGTGGTTATTCCCGGTTCTGAATACCTTGGTAAAATTTTGCATGTAATTTCCCAGAGTTTTTTGCTGCCTGTAATTTTGGCCCTGATAATAATCGTTGCTCTGGCCTTTGCTGAGTTGGGCGCCTTCGCCGCAGAGAGCAGGGTGAGGAAAAGGAGCCGACCGGCAGATTTGCTGGTTATGCTCCGGAACATGGGAAAAATCCATTCCTGGCAGCTACAAAACCTGCAAAAGGTTATAACTGAAAGTTCCTTGCCCTCCGGACAAAAGCAAATGCTCCTCCGCATGATCGCTAATGCCGACCTGGATTCCGAAACCAAAAGGTTATTGGCCAGGGAAGCGCTGGACAACTTGGAATTTCAGGGCATGAAGACCCTGGAGAAAACCGACCTGATTGCTAAATTAGGTCCGGTCTTAGGTTTGATGGGCACTCTGATTCCCTTGGGCCCGGGGTTGGCGGCCTTAGGGCAGGGGAACCTTACTTCCCTGGCCCAGGCCGTTATTGTGGCCTTTGATACCACTGTGGTGGGGATTGCGGCCGGGGGTATCGCTTATCTGATCTCCAAGGTCAGGCGGCGCTGGTATGAAAAAGATTTAACCGATTTGGAGGCGATCCTGGAAATTATACTGGGAGGTGAAGGGGATGCCGCTCAGGAGAGCAAGACGGTCGCGGCTGGGGGAAGACGTAGTTGATCCCATGAGTGGCGTGGCCAACCTCATTGATGTAATGCTGGTATTCGCCTGCGGTCTTATGGTGGCCCTGGTCCTTTCCTGGAATCTGCAGAATGTCCTCTTTAGCAAAGCCACGCCGAAAGAACGGCAGCAAATGTTGCAGGCAATCCAGAAGGCGGTTAATGTCCAGAAGGGGAGAGAAATGAAAGAGTTGCCTAAGGTTGAAACAGGGGGCGGTGCCGGGTATCAGGAAATGGGAACGGTTTACCGGGATCCCAAGACAGGTAAGCTGATCATGATTGAACAGGAAAAAAGCGGAGGTGAATAAATTTTGTTTATAAAGCTTAATCGATTGCGACGAGCTGTGGCTTGCCGAGGGTTAGCAGTCTTTCTGACGGGATTAATAATATTTGGTTTACTGCCGGTGGACATGGTCCGGGCCGAAGAGGCGGAGGGCCCTAAACTGGTTATACTGTTAGGCAGTGAAGGCTATATTCCTGCGCTGGTAGAGGCATATAAAAAATTGCTTGACCAAGGGTATAAATTTCAATTCAAAGTATTTAGTTCTTCAGGTTTGAGTTCAACGGAAACGGTAGAGCAAATTAAAAAAGAAGCTAAGGATGCTGATATCTTTTTGCTTGAAATGATTGGTTCCAGTAATCTGACCACAGTTAATTCTGTTGTATCTGAGGTATATAATGCTCAGAAAGCCGCAATTTTATCCACACGTTCAATTGATTTGGAAAATGTGGATAATTCCAAGGCCGCTTATTTAAGTGAATATTTCACCAACGGGACTATGGAAAATATGCGGCGGCTGGAACTGTATCTGTTATCCGATTACAAAAAACTGTTGACTACCAGTGAACAGGATTTGTCACCTCTGACAGTGGCAGGGATGTTTATCTACCATCCTGCTGCAGTGTATGATGCGGTATATGATTCCGTTTACCAACCTGGTAATGAAACAGTCAGTGAAACAGTGTACGAAGATGTTTATGTTACAGGGACAGAAACAGGTAGCTCGACAGAGGATCAGTCAACCGAAACAGTTAATGAAACAGTATATGATACAGTATATGAAAGTGTTTACAACAGTGTATATAATGATGCCGGCGATCAGCCTACCGTGGGTGACAGCGAGCCAACCGTGGAGGATAGCGGGCCGAAGCTTTTTCCAGGTACATTTACTACCATTGACGATTACCTGGCCTGGTACAGGGAAGCCGGAAAACTCAAGGAAGGGGCGCCCTGGATTGGCATCATTACCTTTGACACCGCATTTAAAAACGATGATATGGACATGTATGTGAAATTACTTGAATCCCTGGAAGCAAAAGGGAATAATGTAATTCTGGTCTTTACGAACAGCGCAAACAAAAAAGCCGCAGTTGAACAATTTTTTATGAATGAAGACGGTAGTTCCCGGATAGATTTTCTTGTGGCAGCGATGGGCTTTAATTTCATTTACGGTAATTCAGGGGCGGGGGTTGAGCTATTTAAGCGGTTAAACGTTCCGGTGATGGCCCCGGTTTATACCAGCAATTTGGATGACTGGGAGAACGACCCGGCCGGCCTCAGCAGTGAGGTACCCTGGCAGATAGCTTACCCTGAACTGGATGGCCGGATTGAACCGATAATGATGGGCGGTAACAGGGTAGTGACTGTTGATGAAATTACGGGAGCTGTGATCGAAAAGAAACTTGCCCTGCCTGACCGGATTGAACGGGTAGCCGGCCGAGTTTTAAGCTGGGTAAATCTGCGTAACAAACCCAATGCCGACAAAAAAATTGCCCTTATCTATTACAACCATGATGGCGGAAAAGACGGCATCGGCGCCGCTTATCTCAATGTTACCCAGAGCGTTTACCAGATTTTAAAGGCCCTGCAGGCCGATGGATACGTGGTGGAAGGAGATGTCAGTGCTGAGTCGCTGGACAGAACAATTTTTGAAAAGGGGAGAAATATCGGCAGTTGGGCTCCCGGTGAACTGGAAGCCCTGATTCAAGCCGGGGCCATGACTCTTCCTTTAGACAAATACCTGGAGTGGTACCAGGCATTGCCTCAGAAACTGCGCGACCAGGTAGAAAAGGAGTGGGGGCCCCTCCAGGAAATATTATGGTATATAATGGGGAGATCGTCATTCCTGGGGCGAGAATCGGTAATATTTTTATTGGCCCGCAGCCTATGCGTGGCTGGGCGGACGACCCGGATAAAATTGCCCATTCGCCCTCCCTGCCCCCACCGCACCAGTATATTGCCTTTTACCTGTGGCTGCAGAAGGAATACGGGGCCGATGCGGTGATTCACCTGGGGACCCACGGCACCCTGGAATGGCTTCCGGGAAGGAGCGTGGGGCTGGGAGAAGATGACTGGCCGGATGTCTTGATTGGCAACATGCCTGACATTTATCCCTATATTGTAAATAATCCGGGTGAAGCTACTCAGGCAAAACGCAGGGGGTATGCGGTGACGATAGGCCATTTAACGCCTCCGATGATTAAGCCCGAGTTATACGGTGAATTGGCAGAACTGCAACGCTTGATTACAGAATACAACTCTGTAAGCGGTGAAGAAAATTTATCCAGACGAGAGGCCTTGCAGCAGGAAATAATTACCAAAACAAAAGAAGCCAACCTTGACCAGGTTCTGGGTATCAATTTTGATAACGAAAACTTTGCTGATATAACAGCAGTCCTGGAAGGTTACCTGGAAGAACTTACTTCAGAATTAATGCCTTATGGACTGCATACCTTTGGGTTGGCTCCTGAAGGCGATTTGCTGGACCTGATGACCGATTCCATTGTTGCCTATGATGCAGAGAACCGTGAAAGCAGCCGCGAGCAGATACGGGAGAACCTGATCCTGACTTCTAATGAAATAGTTAACCTGCTGAGAGCTTTGCGGGGGGAATACATCGAACCGGGATTGGCCCGGGATCCGGTAAGGGTGCCTGATGTTATGCCTACAGGGCGGAACCTTGTTTCTTTTGACCCGCGGATGGTTCCGGACAAGATAGCCTGGGAGACCGGTAAGAAAATTGCCGACCGGTTATTGGAACAATATAAGGCTGAAAATGGCAATTATCCCGAAACTGTAGGCGTGGTACTCTGGGCAATAGAAACCATGCGTACCCAGGGTGAAAGTGTGGCTATGATTCTGCGGTTGATTGGGGCCGAACCGGTCTGGGACAGTGCGGGAAGGGTATCCAAAGTCAAGATAACGCCGGTCGAACAACTGGGTCGCCCCCGGATCGATGTGGTGGTAACAATTTCCGGGCTGTTCCGGGACACCTTCTCTCATGTCATCAATGTCCTTGATGATGCATTCAGGCAGATTGCCATGCTGGATGAAATCCCTGACAACAACCTGGTAAGAAAGCACTATCAGGAACTTAAAGAAACACTGGTGGCCGGGGGTATGTCCGAGGCGGAAGCCGATTCTCTGGCCTCAGCCAGAATCTTTGGCGAACCCCCGGGAACCTACGGGACAGGAGTTTCCGAGTTGGTAAAAGCTACCGGCGCCTGGGACAACCGGCAGGAGTTAACGGATGTTTACATGTCACGAATGTCCTACATTTATGGTAGAAACAGTTATGGCACACCGGCTGTGCAAGCATTCCAGCAATTGCTGAAGAATGTGGAAGCGGTTGTCCAGGTAAGGGATTCCCTATGGGGAGTACTGGACAATGACGATGTCTACCAGTACCTCGGCGGCTTGAAGCTGGCGGCCGAAGCGGCTTCCGGACAGAAGGTGGGAGTATATATCGCTAATACGCGCAATGCGGCCAATCCTACTGTACAAACCTTTGAACGGTTCCTGACAACAGAACTGGTTACTCGTGTTTTAAATCCCCAGTGGATTGAAGGAATGCTCAAGGAAGGTTATGCGGGATCGAGAGAGATTGCCGACCACATTGCCAACCTCTTCGGTGTTGACAGCACCCTTGATGCGGTTGACGACCGGGCCTGGCAGAAAGTGGCCGAGACTCTTATCTTTGATGAAAAGGTGCGCAGTCAACTGGATCCCTATGCTTTGCAGGCCCTTATAGGATGGAATATGGAAGCTGCCCGGCGGAATATGTGGAACGCCGACCAGGAAACCCTGGCCAGGCTGGCGGATTTATATATCCAAAATGCTGCTGAGTATGGGGTGGTATGCTGCCACCATACCTGTGCCAACCTGAAGTTCAATGAATGGATGGCTAACTATTCTACCTTGGATAACAATACTTTGGCTAAATTTAAGGACGTTTTTAACAAAGCAACAAATAAAGAGTTGCAGATTCAGTCCAGGCCGGTTACTAATCAGGCCACCGCGTCTGCCAATAATTCCTCGGATAGCGACAGTCTGACTGTTCCTCCGGCTATGACCGGGCAGGAGGCACCAAAACCAGATCCTGAACAACAGTTGCCGGAACAGCAGCCGGTAAAGTCGGCGGAGAATACCCGGGATATATCTAATCAGGAGGGACGCCAGCAGGGAGAAGGGATTCGGCCTTCCCTAGGTGAAGAGCTTTCTACTTCAGGTACAGAACAGGTGGCAATGCAACAACGTGCCGAGTCTGCCAATGTCGGTGCTGGGCCGGAAGCAGAGCAGAAGTCTTATAAAAAGGCAAAGGCATATGAGATTGAGCCTGAAAATAAGGGCACAAACGCAAGCGGCGGGGCAAAAGGTGTCACTGTTTTTGCTATAATCGGTACTATAGCTTTAGTAGCTGTTTTCGCCAAAGGATACCTGTTGAAATAGCTAAAATTCTTACACCTAATATTTCGTCGTGCGGAGGGCATGTTGTTTTTAAAACAAAATATACAGGAATAGGTGTTTTACCCCGAGGGGTAAAACTTAAATGCTATGACCGTGTTGATTGCTTTAGACCGTGGAATGAGTGTAAATCCGGACAGATTTACTTACATTCATGATGACCCGGCCTTAAAGCAGACGGCCTATTCTAATACACCGCAGGCTGTAGGGAGGTGATTAGATTAGGCCGTTTTTATTATCACTTCCCTGGTCTGGATAGACCGGGGATTTTTTAAATTGTTCTTGAAATTTAGGGAAAGGGGCTGGGAAGAATGGGAAAATATAAGTTAAAATTACGCCCGATTGCTCTGTGGGTAGCTATCTGTTTTCTTTTAAGCAATGTGATTACTATGGGCGTAATAAACCAGGCGGCAGCCGCGGAACAAACGGCTCTCTATTCGGCCGGTGAGATGGCCGGTAAGGCCGTAAAATTCATTAACCACAAATATAAATCCGGAGAAAGAATTGACGGGTATACCGCCTATGTGCTGACTTTGGCCGGGGAGGACCTGGCAGGTGAAAAGTGGACCAATAACGGCAAGACATTAAAAAGTGAAATAGAAAATCTGGCCGACCAGTTGGGGGACAGCAACAGTTTAATTTCATACATTATAGCCACTCAGAATACCGACGGCAGTTTTGGTCCTTATGCCAATGAGTACGGTACCAAAGTGCCCTTACAGGCTTTGGCAATGGTTAAAAATGACCTTACGGTCGGTACAGATGTCTATGATCAGGTGCACGAGGCAATTACCAAAGCCGTCAACTATTACAAGAACAAATACCGGAACGGAAATATGGCCTATAATGTTAACGGTTGGGATTTTGATTACCGGTGCGTGGAAGCGCTGGTCGCAGCCGGTGAGGACATTTCCACCGGTGAGTGGGTGTATAACGGGACCTCGCTTAAGGATGTCATAATAACGTCTGCCAACGCCGCTGCAGATAATGCTGCCGATTTGGATGCTGTACGCCTGGCCAAAGAACTTATCGCTTTAAACGCTGTTGATCCCTATTCGGTACATATTGATACCCTGGCTGCTGCCATTAGAAGTAAAGCATCAACTGTTGCTGACCAAGTTTACTTTGGCAACAATATTTATGACCATGTAACTGTCTTGACGGCCCTGGGGAAGACCGGTAAACTTGCCGGAATTGACCAGGCCAAAGCCCTTGAGTATCTTAGTAACTTCAAACATGCTCACAGCAATAGTTGGGGCAGCCCGGCCGGGGCGGCCTGGGGCGGATTTTCTCCCGAGGAAGCCGACCTGACGGCGCAGGTTATCACCGCCCTCAGCTATTTTGACGGGGCTGACACGCCGGATAGTCCTGTTTACAGTGCCATTCAGGACGGCTTGACCTATCTTATGGACATCCAGGATGCCGATACGGCAGCCATACCTTCCCAGTGGGACAATACCTTCTCCACCGCCGAGACTTTAATTGCCTTAAAATCTCTTGGAAAAACGTACAATGACTATGCCGGTAATGATTCCCTTTGGGTTAAAAAGTCCCGGACCAAAACCATCGCCCAGTGCTTACTTGCCGTAAATATTTGGAACGATTCAGCCCGCCGGGACCGGCTGGCCAACCTCCTGATTAACAGGCAAAGGGCGGAAGAACCCGGTAAAGGTTCCTTTGATAACAGCGTTTACAGCGATATGTGGGCCTATATCGCCCTGGGCGAAGCGGGTAAGATCAACAGCGGAAGTTTTCATACCGAAAATGCCAAAGCATATATTTTATCCAAACAGAGCGTGGAGCAAGATGTTTACGGATCCTGGGGAGAGAAGTTCGGGGATACATATTACCCGGATTTTCTGTCTACCACCCAGGCCATCAGGGCACTCACATACCTGCCTGACGCCGCGGTGGATGCCGGGATTCAGGCGGCTGTTGACAAGGGGATTGCCTACCTGAAAGGACTGCAGCAAGAAGATGGCGGTGTTTACGTGTCGCCATGGGATGACCCTGCCGTGGATAACTCTGAACTTATTATAACCCTGCGCCAGCTCGGTAAAGACCCTGAAAGTACGGAGTGGACCAGGAACGTTGACGGCAAAAGGGTTAATCCGGTCTCATATCTGGTGACGAAAACCATGAACGAAGACGGAAGTTTTGGGACATCGAGAAATGTTTTTGGAGCTGCCGAGGCCCTTTATGCATATGTCCTCCAGAGTGCTGCCGGTACAGAGGCCAGTGGCAGCAATAACAACAGCGCCAACAACAACAGCAGCAGTAGCAATAGCAATAGCAATCCGTCTGTTCCGTCTTCTCCAAATGAATACAGTGTCAGTATTGCGGTGGTCGGTAAAAACGGTGAACGTCTCTATGGCCCAGGCAGTGTCACGGTGAGCAAAAACGGCGAGTGGGGCCTGACGGCTCTGGGCGCTCTTCATGCCACCGGACTCAGCTATACAGAGGACAAGGGTTTTGTCAAAAGTATTGCCGGTCAGGCCAACAGCGGAGTGAACGGGTGGATGTACAGTGTCAATAATTCAGTACCCAGCGTGCTGGCCTGTGATAAAACCGTCAATGAAGGTGATCGTATCATCTGGTGGTACAGTACTGAGATGAACTCCAACGGTCCTTCCTGGGATAGCCTGTTTAAGAGTTCAACAACAGGACAGCCCCAGAATACTTCATTTGCAACACAGATTTCCGGTGAAGTTGGGACAGCGCTGGATAAACTGGCTGAAACGCTGGGGCTAAAAGGGGATACCGGAGAGTTAGGGCCCCTGAGTGAATCAGCCAAAGCCGCAGTCGTGGTGAACAACGCCCAGCCCACCATTTTGGCCGAAATAATTGCTCTGAAAAAGATACTGGCCCAAAATACGGTGGAACTGTCCAAGAAAGCAGAGGCCAATCAAGAAACTACCATAACCGATACATTAGGCGAGGTGGGGATGAGTGTTCCGGCCAAAGCGCTTGAC
Organism: Thermincola sp. GK-1; assembly: GCF_059412445.1. Taxonomy (NCBI): domain Bacteria; kingdom Bacillati; phylum Bacillota; class Clostridia; order Eubacteriales; family Thermincolaceae; genus Thermincola; species Thermincola sp. GK-1. The sequence continues at coordinate 200,254 of NZ_JBSQAT010000003.1, read as the reverse complement.
CGTGATACGGAAATAACTGTTAAAGAGAGTACCATACCAGGCGCTGGCGGAATCAACGGTGCAGAGGCGCGTACTCCCGCAGGTTACCGGCCGGTATCGTCTGTTTATCAATTCGGACCCGGTGGGACCAGTTTTAAGGTTCCGGCGACATTGGTTCTGAAAGTGGCAATCCCGCGCCTTACCAAACCGGAGAACCTGGCCCTGGCCTGGTACGACAAGGTTAACGGCACATGGGTCGCTATCCCCGCGGTAGTGGATGCGGCAAACGGGCTGGTTGTGGCGAAAATTCGGCATTTTTCCGATTATGCCGTATTTGCCAAAGAGACAAAAAGGTCTTTTGCCGATGTAACTTCCACTTCTTATGACTGGGCGCGCCACAGTATTGAAACACTGGCGGGGGCCGGAATAGTCAATGGAGTTGATAAAGTCCGTTTTGCGCCGGCCCGCCCAATTACCAGGGCAGAATTGGTCAGCCTGCTGGTCAAAGCGCTGGCTCTGCCGAAAAAAACGGAGGATAAAGCGGTCTTTAACGATGTACCGGCCGGCGCCTGGTATGCTCAGGACATAGCCGCGGCTGTCCGGGCTGGGCTGATTAAGGGATTTGGCGACGGTACCTGCCGTCCGGACCGTCCTGTTACTCGCGAGGAACTGGCTGCCATTTTGGCGCAGGCGCTTAACCTGCAGACTTCTGGGAAGGAGTTACATTTCAACGACCAACGGGATATTTCGTCCTGGGCCAAAACAGGTGTGGCTGCTGCGGCGGCGCACGGCCTGGTAAAAGGTTTCCCCAACGGGGCATTCAGGCCTGCTGCTCCGGCGAGCAGGGCGGAATGCGCGGTAATGATTTATCGTATGCTTGAATCGGTGTAGGGGTTATGTGAATGCGGAAAATCTCGTTTACTCCTGGGTAAACGAGAGTAGAGAGCAGAATCAACTTCTCAGGAGGGGTAGACGGTGAAAAGTAGAGGGCTTTATTTACTGGGAATCCTGGTTATTTTACTGGGGTTGTTGGGGCCGATTGTTTATTCCGGTAGGCTTACCGGGCGGCAGGGGCCGTCAGATCCTGGTCAAGCTTTATCCGGCGGTATTAAAGACGGCAGCGCTTCATGTGATGCCGGCGGTGCCCGCAACGCCAGGATTATGCCCTATGATACCGGTTCGGGCGTTGTTAATGTTGATTCCGGTGATGTAAATGTTGGTTCCGGCGTTAAAAAAGCCGGGACAAAAAATACTGCCGGTTCGGCTGCGGAAAAAGGGCAGGTAACCGGCGCCGACTTGTCGGGCAAATTAACTATAAAGAAAGTACCGGAGAGTAATCCGCCGAAAAACGAGGCAGGCGTTCAACTATGGGTGACGGAGGATTTCGGCCGCCGTTCAATGTATGCGGAAACGGTCGGTTTCCGCCCCGGGGATGCGGTGCTGGACATCTTAAACCAAAATCTGAACATAGAAACAGCCAATGGGGGAACTTTTGTTAAATCCATCAACGGTGTGGCTTCCGGCTATACAGGTAAATCGGGCGGCAAGCGCACGAAAAAGGACTGGTTTTATTGGGTGAACGGGGTTATGGCTTCTGTCGGCGCCGACCAGTACATCCCTGGCCCGGGAGATGTCATCTGGTGGGATTACCATGATTGGAGCGGGACCATGTTTATTCCGGCAGTGATTGGGGCATACCCGGAGCCGTTTCTGCGCGGTTACAGCGGGAAAAACAAGGGGGCAGTAATCTTCTGTGCCGACGGTTATGAAGACCAGGGCCAAAAAATAAAACGCGGACTGGAAAAATTTAGGGTAACGCCGGTAAGCGTGGCGCCTTTTAATGGGGAAGGAATCTCAAAAAGAAACGGACCGGCTATGGTGGTGGGTCCCTGGACTGTTCTAAAGCAGAGCGAAATACTGAACGGAATGAACGAAAGGGGTATAAAAAGCGGCCTATATGTTAATTTTTCAGATGACCGGTTTAACCTGCTGACACCTTCCGGTCAAATTGCCGGAGCCTGCGGGAAGGGCAGCGGCGCAATTGTGGCGGTTGGTGTAGGTAGCGGAGACGCAGGTGTGTTATGGTTGGTAACAGGGGTTGACCGCCAGGGTCTGGAAAATGCCGTGACTGTTTTGAGTGAACGCCCACAGGAAATAAAGTATTGCTTTGGCGCCGCCGTTGATTCGGGGAAGGTAATTCCTTTACCCATACAATAAAATTCAAAGGAGGTCAAAGGGTATGAAAAAGAAGTGGTTCTGTATGGCGCTGGTCTTGATTCTGCTGGCCGGCATTTTGTCTCCCATGGCAGCATATGCTGAGCCTGCTGCAGATAAAGGCGCAATTAAAACGGCAATGGATAAGGCCGCTGATTGGTTATGGCAAAAAGAGAAAAAAGAGGGCGGCCTATTGCCATGGAGTTATATTGCTTTGGCTGCGGCGGGGAGGGATTTGGGGAATACATCCGTGGGCCTGGCATGTGAAAAATTGTTTGCGAATCTTAAAGCAGGAGAGACAAACGATTACAGTACCCTTGTTTTAACCCTGTTTGCCGCAGGCCAGGACCCTTATAACTACAAAGGGCAAAACTTGGTGCAGAAACTCCGGGATGCCCGGCTCCCGAGCGGCAAGTATGCCGATAATGTGATTAACGGGGGAGAAGACCTGGTTAATGCCCATATATGGGCTGTCTTGGCTTTACACACGGCCGGCGCGAGCAGTAAAGAACAAGCAAAAGCGCTGCAGTGGCTGGTTAATCAACAACATGCCGACGGGTCTTTTTATTGGGATGCGGCCGACAGGGATACTGCCGATGTGGATTCAACCGGCATGGCTCTAATGGCTCTGGGCGCGCTGGGCGAAAAAAAGGACAGCCCGGTGGTGCAGAAAGCCGTGGCTTACTTGAGAAGTGCGCAAAAAGACAGCGGCGGGTTCAATTCCTGGGGTACGGAAAACCCTGAGTCATGTAGCGTGGTTATCCAGGGATTGACTGCAGTCGGAGTTGACCCCACCGGACAGGAATGGTTGAAGTCCGGCGGAAACCCGGTAACCGCCCTCTTGAGTTTTCAACTGCCTGATGGTTCTTTTAGTCATCTAAAAGGCGGCGTCGCCAGTGAAATGGCTACCCAGCAGGCTTTAATGGCATTGGCAGACGTTTATTATAGGGATACCTTGTTTAACAGGCTCCGCTCACAGCCTTCCGCTGCCTTGCCGGAGCGGACCGTACGCTTTGAAGCCGGCAAAAAACAATATGTTGTTACTATTGGCGGGCAGCCGCAGAAGCATGAAACCGATGCCGCGCCTTTTACTCAAAACGGCCGCATTTATGTACCGGTGCGCTATCTGGCTTATGCCCTGGGGATACCTGAGAGTGGGGTTAACTGGGACAGTAAGTCCCGTACTATTACATTATCACTGAACGGCGCCTGCGTTAGGCTGGCCGTTGGCAGCCTTCTAATTTACACAAACAATGCCCCGCGTCAGATGGATGTGGCGCCGGTGCTGCGCCATGGCCGTACTTACCTTCCTGCCCGCTATGTAGCGGAGTCCTTTGGGTTCCGGGTAGACTGGGACCAGGCAGCCCAGGCCGTAATCATAACAAAATAAGTAAGGTATTTACGCTTAAAATTTTAGCAGAGGTGGTTAATCCGTGTTTGACCAGTTGTTTTACCGGGAAAAAGGGCTTTTTTTGCAGAGTTTGCATTCGGTGGCCGCGCTAACTTATATAGCAGTATTATTTCTCCTGGCCTTTGTCTTTTCACACCCTTTCTACCTGGCTGGGCTCCTTCTCGTTACTGCGCTGGCCATTTGGGCTGCCGATGGATTAGAAGCATGGGAATCCTATTTAAAAGTTAGTTTGGGTATGATCGTCTTGATTATTATTGTCAATCCTCTTATGGTCCATGCCGGGGAAACCGTCCTTTGGTACGGCCCCAGGATTCCTGTTCTGGGGCGTTTGGTAATAACGCTGGAAGCCATCTGCTACGGGGCGGCGATGAGCGTGCGGCTGTTGGCTGTGATAAGCGTTTTCTGCCTATATAATCTCATTATGCATCCCGATAAAACATTACAATTATTTTCCCGCCTTGCTCATAAGTCCGGTTTGATTATATCCCTGGCTACCAGAATGTTTCCTGCTATGGTCAGAGATGTAAATAGTATCAGTGAAGTACAGCGGATGCGGGGAGTAGATTTTGCTTCGGGGAATTTGAAGGAAAAGATAAAAAAATACGCGTCCTTGCTCAATATCTTGCTCTTATCTTCTCTAGAGGGTTCTTTACAAATCGCGGAGGCCATGCAGGCAAGGGCTTTCGGCAGCGGGCCCCGTTCCAGCTACCGGCGGGAATTGTTCCGGCCGCGGGATTTGCTTTGCCTGTCAGGATGTGGTTTAGCGTTAACTTCCGGGCTATACGGTTTCTTCAAAGGTTATGGCACATATGAATATTATCCGCAACTGGGATATCTGATTGACGGAAGTATGAACTTGTTAGTTTTGGCCGTCTTGTTGATAGGTTTACTTGTTCCGGTTGCGTTAAGCTGGGGGTGGAAACATTGCCGCTATTTGAAATCAAAAATCTGATTTACTATTACCCTGACATTGAAAAGCCGGCTCTAAACAACATTAACCTGACTATTGAAGAAGGAGAGTTCCTGCTTGTAGCTGGCGGTTCAGGCTCGGGCAAGTCTTCCCTGGCGCGGGCGCTGGCCGGATTAATACCTGATTTTTACGGCGGAAAATTCGGGGGCAAGGTTTTGTTTCAAGGTAGGAACTTGCGTGAAATAGACCGGCGCAGTTTGGCCAGGGAAGTCGGTATTGTTTTTCAGGACCCCGAGAAACAGTTGGTAATGACCAGTGTGGAAGCTGAAATAGCTTTTGGTCTGGAAAATCTATCGCTGCCGCAGGATGAAATGTTCCGCCGGGTAGCCGAAGTGATGAGTTTTCTTGATTTATCGGCAGTGAAAGATGAGTTTACCGGCAATCTGTCGGGGGGTCAAAAACAGAGACTGGCTCTGGCTTCTGTCCTGGCTATGCAGCCGAAGGTACTAATCTTGGATGAGCCCACCTCACAGTTGGATCCGGTTGCTGCCGAGGAACTGCTTAATTTAGTTAAACGGTTAAATGAAGAAATGGGGTTAACGATTATTTTAATCGAACAACGCCTGGAAAGGTGTTTTCACGTGGCTGACCGGTTGATAATTATGGAATGCGGGGAAATATTAAAGGGCGGCCCGGCGGACGAGGTGGCCCGGTGGGAAGTAGAGAAATCCATTCCTTTTGTCCCGCCGGTGGCAAAATTTTTTGCTTCTCTCGGCGCTTCCACCATACCGCTTACTGTTAAAGAGGGACGTAAGGCGCTCAAGCCGTATTATGCAATGCCGGGGGCCCGGGCCAACCGGACAGCGCCTGTGCCCTTACCAAATAAGAGAGACTTAAAGGTTAGAAGCAAACCGGGGCAAGAAAACAGAGAAAATACCTTGGTTGAACTGAAAAATGTCTGGTTTACCTATCCGGGTGGCCGGGAGGCGCTGCGCAACGTCAACTGCCGCATTGAACAAAAAGAATTTGTAGTTATTCTGGGAGAGAATGCAGCCGGAAAATCTACTTTGCTTAAAGTTGTGGCCGGACTCCTGAAACCGGGGCGCGGCAGCGTGTCGGTAATGGGCAGGGATACCGGAAAAACACCGTTAGCGGAGTTGGCCCGGTATGTGGGCTACCTATCCCAAAACCCAAACGACTACCTGTTTCAGGATACAGTGGAGGAAGAACTGCTGTTTACTCTTAAGAATTTTGGGCTGTCAGATTTTGGGCGTATCGAGAATCTTTTAGATAAACTGAATTTATCTCACTATCGTACCGCCAACCCGCGGGATTTGAGCAGCGGTGAACGGCAGCGGGTTGCCCTGGCGGCAGTATTGGCATCGCGGCCGCAACTGCTCTTGTTGGATGAGCCTACCCGCGGCATTGACTATCGCCTGAAAAATGAATTGGGTGATTTGCTCTCGGAACTCAGGGAAGAAGGGATTACAATAATTATGGTTACGCATGATATCGAGTTTGCGGCGGAATACGCCGATCGCGTGATTTTGATGTTCGATGGCCGGGTAGTCAATACAGGGTCAAAACGCGAAGTTTTGGGAGGCTCGGTTTTTTATTCGCCCCAAATGAGCAGGCTGTTCAGAGGGACTGTTGACGGCATCCTCACAGTGGCCGAGGCTGTTGAGGAAATGCGGGAATTGCAGGGCATGGTGCGGGATGGTACTCATGCGTAAAAGTGGGTTGAGATGGCGCTTCCCTTTATTTCTGTCAGTAGTGGCGGTGTTATTGATACTGAGTATACGGGGCGACAATTCTGTCTCCGGGCAGAATTGGGGCTTATTATCCGCTGAAATTGTGGCTGCGGCATTGGCGTTTTTATACTGGGGCTTTGAAAAAAGTACTGCTTCATCCCGTGAAATAGCGGTTATTGCCGTGCTCGGCGCCATAGCCGCAGTGGGAAGGGTACCTTTTGCGGCGCTGCCCAATGTTCAGCCGACTACGTTTATTGTTATAATCTCGGGTTTTGTGTTTGGGCCGCGGGCGGGATTTATGACCGGCTCAACCGCTGCGATTGTGGCTAACTTTTTTCTGGGCCAGGGGCCGTGGACGCCATGGCAGATGTTTGCATGGGGTCTGGCCGGAGCTACCGCGGGTGTGCTCAAGAGTCTCTATCCCCGTATAGGCCGCCGGGCCATGGTAATCTTTCATATCGCCTGGGGTTATTTGTTTGGTTGGATCATGAATCTGTGGTTCTGGACGGCCTTTATTTACCCGCTGAACTGGCAGTCATTTTTGGCCGCTTATGCCGCCAGTTTCTGGTTTGACACCTTCCATGCCTTGGGGAATGCCGTCTTTTATTTGCTTTTTGGGGCCGGTTTTACCAGGATTTTAACCCGTTTCCGCAGAAAGCTGGAGGCGAGTTATTTGCCTGAGACTCCGGCTCAACAAAAAAACAAGGCGCAAGGTGATATGTGATGTTAATTTATGAAACGAAAAGCGGGGAAAAAGTATACCGGATGGATAATACGATAATTGTTTTTTTCCCCGGCCCGCGCCTGGTTATAAGTACGTCCAGGATTAACGGCGGTATTCGGGAAGATCTTGAAGCAGTGTTTAATCACTGCCTGCCTCCGGAAAAGTGTCATGTGAAAAATCTGCCCAATAGTAGCGCAGAACAGTATTTGGAACAATTGGCCGCTAAACTGCATTTACCCCCCAAACGTACCGCTGGTCTATTGACTGCTGCTAGAATGGAAAATATTGCCATAAAGGCAGCGGGTTTTCAACAGTTAGAGGTTACAGCCCTGGTAACTGCCGGAGTGGATGTTAACGGGGGCCGGGCCGGTGACCCGGCGGCCTACCACGAGGCGGACGGGCAGTATACTGTCCTGGGCGGGACCATAAATATTATACTTATCATAAATGGCAACCTGCCTTCCCATACTTTGGTGCGAACTGTTGTGACGGCTACCGAAGCGAAAACAGCCGCTTTACAGGAACTCATGGCACCCAGCCGTTACTCCCGGGGTATTGCTACCGGTTCAGGCAGTGACCAGATTATTGTGGTATCTAATCCATCAAGCCCATACAGGTATACAGATGCCGGAAAACATTCAAAATTAGGAGAATTGATTGGGGTGACTGTTAAAGAAGCTGTCAAAGAAGCTTTATTCAAAGAGACCGGTCTCGGGCCGGAACGCCAGCGGAATTTCCTGGCGCGTTGGGCGAGATACGGGATTAAGGATGAGGATTTCTGGCAGGAAGCTCGGCGGGATGGGGCCATTCTGAGCCGGGAAATGTTCATCGAAAGACTAAACCGGTTGGCTGGGGAAGAACGGTTAGTAACTTTGGCTGCGGCTTTGATACATCTGCTGGACGAGTATACATGGGGATTGTTGTCTGCCGGGTCGGTAATGGAAATTGGAGAAAAGCTTATTCAATCGTTCGCCGGGAAAGTCTCGACCTGTAATAGGGTACATGATCCCCCTGACTATTTGAGCCGGTTGTTTATCGAATTGACGATAAAACTGTTGGATAGCAGTGCTGAGTTTAATTGTTAAGAACTGATTGAATCAGCATGATGACAGGTAACACGTTCGGAATACGAAAAGTTCTGGACAATGCGGACAATTTTATGTTATAATAACCTCAAACAGAATATTGTGGAATAAGTGGTCCTTATTAGAAGGACATAATAGGGAAGCCGGTTAGAATCCGGCGCGGTCCCGCCACTGTAGGAGGAAATCGTTCTGCATTATGCCACTGGGCGGTAGCCTGGGAAGGCGCAGAAACGGTGATGATCTCGAGCCAGGAAACCTGCTTATTCTGAACTCACCGGTAGTACCCACGATGGATGGGGAGGTTGAGAGTGCGAGCTGAGCTTGCTTTTTAACTCCTGTCCTGTAGTGGCAGGAGTTTTTTGATGTAACAATTTAATAATTCAAATAGGTGTTTTATCCCGAGGGATAAAACTTAAATGATAATAACTTTTTACATGGACGGGGAATGGAATTAAAATATACTTAATTTCATGATGACCCGGACTTGTAAAAGCGGCCTATTCTAGTTCACCGCGTCATTTCCGGGAGGTGGTTAGATTAGGCTTTGTTTAAAACGCTTTTCTCCCTGGCTGACGACCAGGGTTTTTCTTTGAAACTGAAAAAACGTTTTGAATTGGTTAAAACTTATAAAGCATAATCTGAAAATGAGGAGTGATTTCTGTGAATCGTTACACGACACTCATATTAACGGGTTTATTTGCCTTAATTCTGTTCAGTGTGCCGGAATATGCTTATGCCATGCATATCATGGAAGGTTTTTTACCGGCTAAATGGTCCATATTCTGGTCAGTTCTGACGATACCTTTCCTGGTTATGGGGCTTCGGACGATAAAAAAGAAGGTTGAAGATAACCCATCCTTGAAATTATTATTAGGTGTGGCTGGCGCATTTGCCTTTATACTTTCGGCTCTAAAATTACCCTCGGTTACCGGAAGTTGTTCCCATCCGACGGGAGTAGGCCTGGGAGCGATACTTTTTGGGCCTACGGCAATGACCGTGATTGGCGTGATTGTTTTGCTGTTCCAGGCTATATTGCTGGCTCACGGCGGAATTACGACCCTTGGGGCAAATACTTTTTCCATGGCAGTGGCAGGTCCCTTCGTGGCCTACTGGATATATAAATTGGGCAAAAAATTGGGACTGCCTGCCTGGTTATCTGTTTTTCTGGCAGCTTTCTTTGGTGACCTGCTTACATATGTAGTTACTTCACTGCAGTTGGCTATCGCATTTCCCGCCGCTCAGGGTGGTATTGCCACATCGGTTATTAAGTTCTTGAGCGTGTTTGCTGTGACTCAGTTGCCATTAGCCGTAAGTGAAGGGATTTTAACGGTAATTGTATTTAACTTTTTGAAATCATATAATAAGCAGGAACTGAAAGAGTTATCGGTAATAGGAGAGGAGGTATAAAATGAAAAAAAATATTTTACTTTTACTGCTGGTTGTTGCGTTAATTATCACCCCGCTTATCATCCATAAGGATGCGGAATTTGGCGGCGCAGACGGAAAAGCGGAAGAGGTTATTACTGAAATTCAACCCGATTACAAACCCTGGTTTTCCTCGGTATGGGAACCGCCCAGCGGAGAAATTGAAAGCTTGCTCTTTGCTTTGCAGGCGGCCCTTGGCGCCGGATTTATAGGATATTATGTAGGTTATGTGCGGGGTAAAAAAGCCGGGACGGAGAAGGTAAAATGTTAAATATTGATCAGTTGGCTTATGCTAACCGTTTAAGATACGTGCATCCTGTAGAAAAATTTATCTTCAGTATCGTCACCATGGGGCTTTGCCTGGCCTTTACTTCCATTCACCTCTACGCAGCAGTCGTGGTTTTAATGGGCTTCGGGGTATTGGCGTTGGCGCGAATACCTTGGCAGGTTTATCTAAGATTAATGCTGTTACCCGTCGGTTTTCTGTTTATAGGTGTGTTGACGGTGATAATAAGTGTAGGTGGTACCGGTTACGACTGGATTTACCGTTGGAATCTCGGACCCTTATCCTTGGGGATACGCCACACTGACCTGGTTTTGGGGTTAAATATTTTTGGAAAAGCGTTGGCTGCCGTATCCTGTCTGTATTTTTTATCTCTTACCACGCCAATGGTAGAAATGATTTCGGTGCTGAAGAGACTCAGGGTTCCGGCCTTATTCATTGAACTTATGGGATTGGTATACCGGTTCATTTTTGTGCTGATGGAAACGGCCCAAAAGATACATACCAGTCAATCATCCAGGTGCGGATATGCTACCTTGGCCACTTCTTACCGATCCACCAGCCAGCTTATATCATCTTTGTTTGCCAAGTCTTTTCAAAGGTCATCTATGCTTTTTACAGCATTGACGGCCAGGGGCTATACCGGCGACTTGCAGGTTTTGGAGCCGGAATTTAACTATTCCAAACGGAACATCGGTATGATAGTATTGATTGAACTTGGATTGCTTTTTACAGCCTTAATGTTTGGGGGCAGTGTGTTATGAACGAATATATTATCGAGGCAGAAGAACTGGAATTCACCTATCCTGACGGTACGCGGGCATTAAAAGGAGCTTCTCTTCGTATCAGGAGAGGGGCCAAAATTGCTTTGTTGGGATCAAACGGCGCCGGAAAATCAACTTTGTTTCTTCATTTTAACGGTATTTTAAAACCCCAAAAAGGGAAGCTGCGTTTTAACGGAGTTGAAGTCAAGTACGACAAAAAATCGCTGTTGCAGTTGCGTAAAGATGTGGGGGTTGTTTTTCAGGACCCTGACACACAATTATTTTCCGCCAGTGTATACCAGGAAATATCTTTCGGGCCTTTAAACATGGGGCTGTCCAGGGAAACTGCCAGGGAAAAGGTCCTGCAGGCCATGGAGGATACGGGTATCAGTGAACTTAAAGATAAACCTACTCATTTCCTGAGTTACGGGCAAAAAAAGCGGGTATCCATAGCCGATGTGCTGGCTATGGACCCTAAAGTGATAATTGCCGACGAGCCGACCGTCTGGCTTGACCCTAAACACGCCAAACAGATAGAGTGCTTGTTCAGGGATATAAACGAAAAAGGAACAACTGTGATCATTTCTACCCACGATGTGGATTTGGCTTATGCATGGGCTGATTATATTTTCGTCATACACGAAGGGAAAATCATCGGTGAAGGGAATCCAGAAGACATATTTGCTGACGATATTTTAATCAGGAAAGCCGGACTTGAACGCCCCTGGATACTGGATATAACCGGTCTTTTGATAGAAAAGGGTTTCTTAACCAATAAAACGCCATATCCCCGCAATAAAAAGGAACTCATCAAAATGATCAACTGCACTAAATACCTGGGAGGGACAGAAAACCAATATGATCTTAGTACTTTCAGGGACGAAGGAAGGGACGCAAATTATATCCCAGTTGGCCGTACAAGGAAATGAGATTTATGCTGTGACAGCTACCGCCCACGGAACAAAAACTGCTTCCGGTATCCCTGGAGTCAAGGCTGTGGAACCCGCTATTTTGATAAATAATTTTTACCGGTTTTGTGCCGACAAAAAAATTTCGGTAATTATAGATGCCACCCACCCGTTTCCCGGTAATTTGTCTAAAATGGCTAAGGAAGTCTGCCAGCAGCAGGATCTCCCTTATATCAGGCTTGTGCGGGAAGAAACGGATTTACCCGATCATCCTTTAATAAATCCTGTTTACTCATGGGAAGAAGCAGCCAGTAAGGCTGCTCAGTTTGGTGATACCATATTTCTTACAACAGGGAGCAATAACCTGGAAGGTTTTCTTGAAAATGAACATATTAAAGGGAAAAGGGTGGTAGTAAGGGTACTGCCCGACTGGAAAGTTATCCAGAAATGTCAAAACCTTGGCCTGACACCCAAGGATATTGTCGCCATGCAGGGGCCCTTTTCAAAAGAGATGAACAGGCAGCAGTTCAAGATGTATAACGCTTCGGTTATCATAACAAAAGACAGCGGCAAGGCAGGCGGGACAGATACCAAGGTTTCAGCTGCTTTGTCCCTGGGGCTGCCGGTAGTGGTAATTAAGCGTGAGCGGCAGAAAGAAAAATTTGAAGTAACCGACTATGACAGCCTTTATAAGTTGATGCAAAAACTTAAATTGCTTTAGAAAACCCGGGTTGGCCAGGTTACCTCTTGGCCAAAACGGGTTAAATTTTTTTCCTGGTTGGGAGCTTGTAGTATGTCCGGACAAATGCTATAATTTTCTAAAAGGAACGGGATAGTGCAAAAATATAGTCAATTAATTCCCGGTGAAAGGGGGAAACCTTATGTCGGATCAGGGAAAGTTGGCTGTTATCCTGGTTCTTATAATAGGCGCCTTGATGGTATTTACATATTTGACTTCTTCCCATAATAAAGATTTTGCCAAAGTATATACCGAATACAAACAGCGGGGTAAGCAGGAGCAGGTATCTCCTGATGATATTGCCAAGGGTTTCAAATAGGTGTGAAATAATTTAGCGCCGTTTAGCGGCGCTAAATTATTTTTTACTTCCTGTATATAAAACAGCACAAATATATATCCTAAAACCAGATATTAATGTGAAGGAGGAAGTATATGAAGGCGTTGATTGTGTTTGCCCATCCCAATCCCAACAGCTATAACGCCGCTGTTCTGGAAACGGTAAAAAAAGCCCTGGAGCAGCAGAAGGTGTCCTATGAAATCAAAGATCTCTACCGGATGAACTGGAATCCGCTGCTATCTACAGAAGACCTGCAAAAGATTTACCAGGGCCAGGTTCCCGCAGATATAGCCGGGGAACAGGAAGCAGTGCGGCAGTCAGATACTCTGGTATTTATTTATCCCATCTGGTGGTTTGAACAGCCTGCTATTCTAAAAGGATGGATAGACAGGGTACTGTCCCACGGGTTTGCTTACAGGCAAACAGAACAGGGGATGGTTGAAGGACTGTTGAAAGGAAAATCGGCAATGGTTATAACTACTTCCGGCGCCGATGAAGAAAACATGAGGAAAAACGGTATCCTGGATGCGATAAATACCTGCATGGTTAACGGAACCTTAAAATTCTGCGGTTTTGAAAAAGTAGATTACAAAAACCTGTACGCGGTTCCGGCTGTCAGTGATGACAAGAGGAAACAGATGCTGCAGGAAGTATCTAAAATGGTAGCAGACCATATTGCTATGAAGATGGCCGACAAGGTTTAAGAAAATAAGTGATTAGCGGCTAATGGCCGGTGGATGGTGGTAACCACTGACCCTGGCCGCTATATTTTTGTTTTCAATTTACCACAGCGACCGCGGAGTACACAGAGGATTCACAGAGAAAAAATGTGTATGTTTTTTTAACAAAGATTTTTCCAAAAACTATTTTTTGTAAGGAAACAAATTAATGAACTAGCCAGCCACTATAATATTAAATAACGGTTGAAAGTTTAGTCCGATATGGTATTATGGAAATAATAAGAATTTTTCATATAGATGTTGGGGGGATTGGATGTTTTGGTTTACTTCCTGTCGCCGGAAAACCGTTAAGGAACTGCGCAAGAACCAGGGGTTAACGGCAAAGGAATTGGCTCAACGAATTAAATGCGAAACTACTGAAATATTGAAAATTGACGATATGAAACTCAAAGATGTTCCAGAACCGCTTTATTCCCAAATTGAGCCTATACTGACGGGGGAGGAAACGGATAAAATTCCGTGGTTATAAGCAAGGTGAAAAATAAAGGGGGATAAAGAAATGAGCAATGACCGGATTGTGGTAATTGGGGGAGTTGCGGCAGGAATGAGCGCTGCCGCCAAAGCAGCCCGGGTAAAACCTGATGCCCGGATTACAGTTTTTACAAACGAGATTTACATATCTTACGGAGCTTGTGGATTTCCTTATTTTTTGGCCGGAGAGATTGAAAATGAAGCGAAACTGGTGGCCAGGTCCATAGAACAGTTCAGGGCCCAGAATATAGATGTACGTGTAGGCCACGAGGTTTTAAAGATTAACCCTGCCGACAAAAAGGTTTCCGTTAAGAAACTGGGGACTGTTGAAGAGGTGGATTATGATAAGCTTATCATCGCAACGGGAGCGTCGCCGTTTATTCCACCGGTAGAGGGAGTAAATTTGAGAAATGTATTTGTTCTTAGAAATATGGGTCATGCCATGGAATTAAAAAACTATATTTCCCACGAAAAACCGAAAAATGCGGTAATAGTCGGTGGCGGCTATATTGGATTGGAAATGGCGGAGATGCTGCTGAAGCTCGGTTGTAAGGTAGCAATCGTTGAATTAGCCCCTCAAATAGTCCCTAATATGGATGAAGATATGGCAGCTATTCTGAAGGAATATCTGGAGAAAAACGGGGTAGAGGTATTTACTGCTGAGAAGCTGATGAGGATAGAAGGTCGGGAAGCGGTAGAAAAGGTAGTAACCGACAAAAGGGAAATAGTTTCCGAGATGGTACTGTTGGCTGTTGGAACTGTGCCTAATTCCAAACTGGCTGAGGATGCCGGGATTGAACTGGGTATCAGGAATGCCATAAAAGTGAACACCAGGATGGAGACCAGTATTCCGGACATTTATGCTGCCGGCGATTGCGCCACAGTAAGACATCGCCTTACGGGTGAAGATGTTTATATTCCCCTGGGTACTACAGCAAATAAGCAGGGGCGTGTGGCCGGCGAAAATGCAGCCGGTGGAAATGCAGAATTTGCCGGGGTATTGGGTACAGGCATAGCAAAAGTAATGAACATGGAAATAGCGCGCACAGGGTTAAGCGCCAGAGAGCTGCAGCAGCACGGCATAGAATACGTTGAGACAGTTATCCTGGCCAGAACAAAGGCCGGATATTACCCGGGTAGTGAAAAAATATATATCAAATTAATAGCCGGCAAACAGGATGGAAAGCTATGGGGAGCCCAGATTGTAGGAGGAGCGGGGGCCGGAAAACGGATAGATGTATTTGCTGCATGTATGCACCTGGGCGCTACGGTGGATGCAGTACAGGACATGGATTTGGCTTATGCGCCGCCCTTTAGTCCAGTCTATGATGCTATACTGGTCGGTCTTGCAGATTTACAAAAGAAGTTAAAACGAGTATGAACTTTAGTCTATAAGTTAAAAAGTACTTGTAAGCTGTAGAAAGATATGATACAATAACCGTTAGAAATACCCAGTGGGGGTATGGGGGGTGTAAATAGTTATGGTAAAGGTTTCTGAAAATGCATACAAGGAAATAAAAAAAGAAGTAGAAAAAGCCAATGCTCCATTCGTACGGATAATCTTCAACGGATTTGGCTGAGGCGGACCCCAGTTGGGTTTGGCTTTGGACAAGTCAGCTAATGAAGGAGACAAAATTGTTGAGAACAATGGTATTAAGTATGTTATTGGCAAAGATATTATGAGATTTGCATCCAGTTTTTATATCGATTACCGAAGGAGCATATTTGGCGGCGGCTTCCGCGTTTTTGCCGGTCAGGGCAACAGTTCTTCATGCTGCTAAAGTTTGGTGAAATAATTAAGGTTTAAAAAGGGGCGCAAGGTTTCCTTCCGATTAAGGTCTGTCTGTTCCAATTCCCGTTACAGGGAATGATGAAGGCGTCAGGGATACCTTGGGCCCTTTAGACTGATAATTAAGATCAAGAAAACTCCAGCGGCGTTTATACGTACGTGGTAAATAAAGAAGGTAAACCTTACATATTTTTGGATTTACTGAAAAAGTACTAAAATAGAAACAGATGAAAAGCTGAATAAAAAAGAGCTTTAAATATAATAAGCGCCGGTGATAATATGGTTGAAACAGTTTTGGAATCGAAAAAAAATAACTTTTTATGGCTGGACCTTGTGGAACCGACGGAAGAAGAATTGCAGGATGTGGCCGGCAGATTTGGCTTGCACACTACTTCCCTGGAGGACTGTCTGGACCCGATTCACCAGCCCAAGTTTGAAAAAGTACAAAACACCGTTTTCATCATCCTGCGGGCTTACGATACCAGAAGTAGGCTGCAGACTGACAGTATCCATAAAATAACCAGGAAGTTAGCCATATTTTTGGGTAACAACTTTATTATTACCGTACACAGGTCAGAGTTGGATTTTGTCAATGAACTGAAAGATCAGTGGAAAAACCGGTGTGCGGGAGATGAGAAATCTGAATCTAACCTGATCATCCTGTTGGGCCTGGTTAAAGGGGCGGTCTATTCTTATTCTTTAGCTTTTGAAAAGTTGGAAGAAGCTATCGAAGGATATGAAGGAAAAATATTTACCAATGATGATACACCGGTGAATATAAAAGAAATCCATGAATTCAGGAGCAAGGTATCGGCAATTCGCAGAGTATTGAGACAGTTATATGATGTAATACTGAAAATTGATGACTATACCGATGAATTTGCGCCGGTTTACCAGGATATCAGGGAACGGTTGGAGCGGTACCTGATGCTGACCGATGCGCTGCGCGAAGCCAGCAACGATATATTAAATACGCATATTTCCTTAGCGTCGCACAGGACCAATGAAGTAATAAGGGTATTAACCATTTTTTCAGTCTTCTTTTTACCCTTAACCTTTATTGTGGGAATTTACGGGATGAATTTCAAATATATGCCGGAACTAAAAACTACTTACGGTTATCCGGCAACCTGGCTGGTGATGGTTCTGATTACGGCAGGAATCTACACCTGGTTCAAACGCCGCGGTTGGCTCAAATAAAACATATAACAGAGGTAATGCCGGGAATTCCCGGCTTTACCTCTGTTGTGGGGCTGCAATCACCGACCGGGAAAATGAACAAAAATATTTAGAGGAAAAAGGAAATTATTGTCGAAAACCTTTCCTTACCAGGAATTCTCATGAAGGAAGTGGAAACGGTGAAAATATGTCCAAAGTGTTTGGCCGAATATGACGACAAAGAAGCGCCGGGAGAAAACGATTTCTGTATCGAGTGTTATGGAGAATGTGTAGATGCCCAACTAATTGACAAAAATGTTTTTATGAAAACCACCGGCGAAGAGGATTTGTGGCAAAAAAAAGAAAAACTTAAGGTTTCCCACCTTGCTGAACGTTCTAAAAAGGTCCTGATGAACAGAATCGAAAAACTGATCGAAGAAAAAAGAGGAATGCCTTAGAATTCGGAAAGGAACATTGCCTGATGAGGATAATCACAAGCAACCAGGATGTTTATAAATTAGCCCTGTATTTATATGAGCTACTGATGAATCAGGGACTGACGAAAGCGGCAGGCATGCTGGAGGATGTTATTGAAGCATGCTGGGCTACTTCTACGGAGGCCTTGCAGAATCACGGGCAGGCTTTTGCATATGTTTTGCAAAATCATGCGGAGCAGTTGCCGGAGACCGTAAAAACGGCCGTCGAGGAAGCGGTAAAATTTATTGATGAATTACTGAACAAAAATAGCCATCCGAAAACGAACTTACTCTGAATGAGGTTCTGTAATGATTGTAATTATAAAAAGATAAAAGCAGGAAAAAGCGGGCCTCTAATTGAAAAATATGTTTGACAACCGTATAGCGCTAAATGTATAATTATTACAGTGGAATCGAACAAATGTTTGATAAGGAGGATTAACATGTCTGATAAATTAAAGGCCTTGGATATGGCGTTGAGCCAAATCGAAAAGCAGTTTGGCAAAGGTTCCATTATGAAGCTTGGCGAAGCATCAGCCAAAATGAACATTGAGGTTATCCCCACCGGGGCTCTTGCCCTGGACGTTGCGTTAGGGGTGGGAGGGGTCCCCCGGGGCCGGGTTGTAGAAATATATGGGCCGGAATCTTCAGGTAAGACGACAGTTGCCTTACATATTATTGCTGAAGCGCAAAAACTTGGCGGAACGGCTGCCTTTATTGACGCGGAACACGCTCTGGACCCCTACTATGCAAGAAAATTAGGGGTGGACATAGACAATTTACTGGTATCCCAGCCTGACACCGGCGAGCAGGCTTTGGAGATTGCTGAAGCCCTGGTCAGAAGCGGCGCCATAGATGTTATTGTTGTTGACTCTGTTGCGGCGCTGGTACCGCGAGCAGAGATAGAAGGTGAAATGGGCGATGCCCATGTCGGCCTGCAGGCCCGGTTGATGTCCCAGGCCTTAAGAAAATTGACAGGTGCCATTAGCAAGTCTCGCACAACGGCAATATTTATCAACCAAATCAGAGAAAAAGTAGGCGTAATGTTTGGCAACCCGGAGACCACGCCAGGTGGGCGAGCCTTGAAATTTTACGCTAGTGTTAGGATGGAAGTAAGGAAAATTGAATCTTTAAAGCAGGGCGCAGATGTAATTGGCAGCCGGACCAGGGTTAAAGTAGTAAAGAATAAGGTTGCGCCGCCTTTTAAGCAGGCAGATTTTGATATCACCTATGGCGAGGGTATTTCCAGGGAAGGCAGTATTATTGATATGGCAACAGATTTAAATATTTTAAATAAGAGCGGCGCTTGGTATTCGTACAAGGACGAGAGACTGGGGCAGGGCAGGGAAAATGTTAAGGAATACTTGAAAGAGCATCCGGAAATTGCCAACGAAATTGAGGAAAAGATCAGGGAAAGTCTTGGTTTGCACAAAAACCCTGAGGTTACAGATGAGGGCTTGGAAATAAATGGATGATATTTACAGCCGGGCCAAGGAATATGCTTTTAAGCTGTTGACTTTCCGCCCCAGGACAAAAAAAGAGATAGAGGATAAACTGGCCGGTAAAAACTACCCCGCAGAAATTATCAGGCAGATAGTGCAAATGCTGGAAAATTACAACCTTGTTAATGATGAGGAATTTGCCGAACTTTGGATTCGTGACCGATGTAAGGTAAGGTCCTATGGGAGATGGCGGATTAAGCATGAACTGGCCCTTAAAGGAATTGACAGGGCTTTGATTGATGAGCAGGTAAACAGGCTGATTTCCGATGAGGAAGAATTCGAAATGGCCAGGCGCCTGGTTGAAAAAAAGAGAAAAACCGGCAGGCTTAACAAAAGAAAAGTTTATGCTTTCCTCAGAAGGAGAGGATTTCCAAGGGAAATTGTCAATCATTTGTTGGCCGAATACGGGTGGGAAGAGGCCGAGAACCCTTGTGAATAAAGGTATCCCATCATCTTGACAGATAATCCAAAAAACTATAAAATAAATGATGGGAGAAACTAGAATTAGATTTTACTACCATTTTACGGGTTTTCTATATATGTTGGTAATATGCAACAGGTATAAAAGGACATGATTAAATTACAAATATACTTTACCAGAAGAATATGTGTAATTTGATGTCTGCACCCGTAACATAAGTGGTAGGAGGTCTTATTCGAACCGAGTTTCACTCGGTTCTTCTTATTATCTGGAAGATTGCGTTTTAAACAGGCCTTAAAACGTAATCTCCGGATGCAAACAAAAGTTAATCGAAAGATGAAGCAAAAATTTGAATGGGAGGTGAATTGACATTAATACGGAATTAGTTATAGTAATCGTCATGGTAGCTGCGGTTGTTTTCTTTGGAGCAGGGTATTTTCTTAGGAAGGCGCTGGCCGAAGCAAAAATTGCTTCTGCTGAAGAAGCTGCCAGAAAAATAATTGCTGAGGCCGAGAAAAACGCTGAGGCTAAGAAAAGAGAAGCCATTCTGGAGGCCAAGGAAGAAGTTCTCAAGTTTCGGAATGAAGTTGAAAAGGAAAACAAAGAGCGCAGAAACGAGCTGCAGCGTCTGGAAAGAAGGTTAATGCAGAAAGAGGAATACCTCGATAAAAAGACGGAATCTATTGAAAGAAAAGAGGAGTCTTTAAACCGTAAGGAAAGCCAGATAGATGCCATCAGGGCGCAGCTTGAGGAACTGCATAATAAGCAGGTAGCCGAATTGGAGCGTCTTTCCGGATTGACTTCAGAAGAAGCAAGAGAACTGTTGTTGGCCAATATTGAAGAGGAAATCAAGCACGAAGCTGCTATGATGATTAAGGAGGTCGAGACCCAGGCCAAAGAAGAGGGCGAGAAAAGAGCAAGGGATATTATTGCCCAAGCAATCCAGAGATGTGCTGCCGACCATGTGGCGGAAGTAACAGTTACGGTTGTATCTTTGCCCAATGATGAAATGAAGGGCCGGATTATCGGTCGTGAAGGCCGGAATATCAGGACCCTGGAAACATTAACGGGTATTGACCTGATAATTGATGATACGCCTGAAGCTGTTATCCTGTCCGGGTTTGATCCGGTAAGACGTGAGGTAGCGCGCATTGCCCTTGAGAAACTCATTCTTGACGGGCGTATTCACCCGGCAAGGATAGAGGAAATGGTAGAAAAGGCCCAAAAAGAAGTCGATGCCCAGATCAGGGAAACCGGTGAACAGGCAACTTTTGAAACCGGTGTACATGGGTTGCATCCCGAATTGGTTAAATTGTTGGGCAGGCTGAAGTTCAGAACAAGTTATGGCCAAAATGTCTTGAAACATTCCCTCGAAGTTTCTCATCTGGCCGGGTTGATGGCCGCTGAATTGGGCGCTGATGTTGCCTTGGCCAAGAGAGCCGGCTTGCTGCATGACATTGGTAAGGCAGTCGACCATGAAGTTGAGGGGCCGCATGTTACCATCGGTGCCGACCTGGTCAGGAAATATAAGGAGTCTTCCGAGGTAGTACATGCTGTTGCCGCTCACCATGGTGACGAAGAACCGCAGACTATCGAAGCTGTTTTGGTTCAGGCTGCTGATGCCATTTCTGCTGCCCGACCGGGAGCACGCAGAGAAACATTGGAATCATATATTAAACGTCTTGAAAAGCTTGAAAGTATAGCCAACGAATTTGAAGGTGTTGAAAAGTCATATGCTATTCAAGCCGGACGTGAAATAAGGGTTATGGTGAAACCCGAGAAGGTCGATGATTTGGCCGCCGTACGGCTTGTTAGAGATATTGTGAAAAGAATTGAGGAGGAACTCGATTATCCCGGCCAGATTAAGGTTATGGTGATAAGAGAGACCAGGGCTATCGAATATGCTAAATAGGAAACCAACGACCTCTTTTAAAGAGGTCGTTTCTAATTGATATTAAATATTATTTATCTAGAAGAACATTGTATCCCATAAAAGTATTTACCCAAATTTTCAAGAAATCTTGTTGCTATAAATTAGAACAGGAAAACTTAATGATTTCTTTTTTATTTGCAGGGTTTTCTGGTATGAAGAAAGAATTTATGATACAATAACTTTTGTGGGGTGAAATCTATGACTTGGAAGTATAAGCAGAAAGATAATGAGGTTACTGACAGTATTGGGCTTCTAATTTCAATTTTAGTGAGATATCCCGAGGTGGGTACTATTAATTACGACCCCAGAACCCAGGTTTTAAAGTTTACATTTATTTTTTCAACAAAACTGGATGAGAAGGAAATAAATAATTTCAATAAACTTATCCTTGAAGGAATAGAAACTTATAACCTGCTGGAGGGTAAAAAAGCAACCAAAACAGAAGTACATTTCCAATTTTGCGATAACTTTACGCTGCTGGAAATCTGTCGCGATGTCAACACCTTAACAAAGGAAGAATTATCCTTAATTGTGGAACTGGTACATGATTATTTCAGCCAAGATCTTATTACGGAAACTAACGATTACATTATGGAAGAAGACCTATTGATGCAGGAAGAACTAATTGAACATATGCTGGAAAATTTAAAGACATCTACCCAGGGAAAGAACCTGATTGCTTTCCGTGAAGACGGGCGGGTCCTTGTTTTTAACAAGTAGAGAAGAATAGGGGAGCTTTCGGTAAGTAGCTAGGAGGATTTAGATTGCGGTTATTGATGATCGGAGATATTGTTGGCCGACCGGGAAGAAAGGCGGTAAAGGAGACGTTGCCGGGTCTCAAAAAAGAATTGCAAGTTGACGTAGTAGTGGCCAACGGAGAAAACGCTGCCGGCGGCACCGGAATTACCCAGGACGTAGCGAACGAATTGTTTAACGCCGGGATAGATATTTTAACCATGGGTAACCATGTTTGGGATAAGAAAGATGTTTTCACTTTTATTGATAAAGAGAAAAGGATTGTACGGCCGGCAAATTACCCGGAGGGAACGCCGGGTTTAGGATATACGGTGTGCGGGGTACAAAATACCAAAATAATTATAATTAATATTTCAGGCTTGGTATTTATGCCCAACTTACGCTGTCCTTTTAGGACAGTAGCAGAGATTCTCGAGGGAACAAAGGATATTACACCAAATATATTTGTTGATTTTCACGCAGAAGCCACCTCAGAAAAAATCGCCCTGGCTTGGTATTTAAACGGCAGAGTTACAGCCGTTTGCGGGACCCATACCCATGTACAAACAGCTGATGAAACCATCCTTCCGGATGGAACGGCATATATTACCGACATAGGTATGACGGGACCTAAAAATTCGGTATTAGGTGTGAAGACCGATTTAGTCCTGCAAAAATTTTTAACTCAAATGCCGGTCAGGTTTGAAGTTGCCGACGGGCCTTATCAGTTTAACGCAGTAGTTATAGAATTTGATGAATTATCCGGAAAAGCCAGAAATATCGAGAGAATATTTAATATCGAGGGTTAAAGGCAAGTTACTTTCTTAATTGTTGGAATATTAAAATAAAAGGTTAAAAATAATTCTTGAAAAAAGAGGAATTTTTTTGTAGTTAGCGAATATATGCTTTATAGAAATATCGGAAATAGATTCCACAATTAAGGAGGTTGCAATGATGGAAGTGTTGAAAGTTTCAGCAAAATCTAACCCAAATTCAGTTGCAGGAGCACTGGCCGGAGTTCTGCGGGAAAGAGGAGGTGCGGAGATCCAGGCTATTGGTGCGGGAGCTTTAAACCAAGCCGTGAAAGCAGTAGCTATCGCAAGAGGTTTTGTGGCGCCCAGTGGAGTAGACTTAATATGTATACCGGCATTTACAGACATTATTATTGACGGTGAGGAGCGTACCGCTATTAAACTGATTGTGGAACCCAGGTAATGTGACGGCCAACTATGACTGATGATAACTTCATATGGCCCAGATAAACCTGTTTATTCTGCCTGAATAAACAGGTTTTTCCATCATATAATAGAATGGAATTTATATAATGGACAGGGGTGTTGTATGATGGGGGCCACATTGGAAGCCAAGGTTCGGGATTTCTTTATGAGCGGGTTTATCGCTGATGCTCATTGCGATACACTGCTGGACTTGGCACAGAACAAAAGAAGATTTATGGAAAAAAGCTCTACAGGGCATTTGGACTTCCCTCGTATGGAGGAAGGACGGGTTGCCCTGCAGTTTTTTGCCGCTTTTATCGGCAGCGAATATAAACCGGAACGCGCCTTAAAAAGGACTCTCCAGTTAATTGACGTTTTTTATAAAGAGGTACTGGCTAATGATAAGGAAATAGTTTTAGGCACTTCGTACCGCCAGATAAAAAGGGCTATTCAGAAAAAACAGCAAAAAGTTGCATTGTTAACAATTGAAGGCGGCGAAGCATTAGCCGGTGACTTACATGTTTTACATGTTTTGTACCGTTTAGGTGTGCGGGGTATTGGGCTGACATGGAATCAACGAAACGATATCGCCGATGGTGTTTGGGAGAGCACTTCCGGCGGCGGGTTGACAAACTTTGGTCGGCGGGTTGTGCGGGAAATGAATAAATTGGGTATGATTGTTGACCTGGCGCATATTGCCGAAAAAGGATTCTGGGATACCATGCAGGTATCAGAGAAACCCGTTATGGTTTCACATGCCAACTGTAGAAAGGTACATGATCACCCAAGGAATCTTTCCGACGAGCAGATAAAAGCCCTTGCCGATGCCGGTGGGGTGATTGGCTTAACTTTGGCCCCGGATTTTATCGGCAAAGAAAGAGACCTGGATTCATTTCTTGCCCATGTAGACCATGTCGCCGGCCTGGTGGGGACGAAATGCATTGCCATAGGATCTGATTACGACGGTATTGAAGAGACCCCGGCCGGACTGGAAGATGTCACTAAAATGCCCAACCTGGTAATTGCTCTGTTCAAGCGCGGCTATACTTTGGAAGAAGTAAAAAATATTATGGGACAAAATTTACTGGATTATCTTGCAAAAATTCTTTAAAAGAGTGGAGGAAAATTACGGATGGAAAGGGCCAGACGGTTAGAAAACCTGACATCTGCTATTTTTGCTGAAATAGACTTATTAAAAGCCAAGGTAGCTAAAACCGGAAAAGAAATTATTAACCTGGGAATTGGCAGCCCGGACCAACCTCCGGCCAAGCACGTACAGGAGGCCTTACTAAAGGGAGTACAAAATCTGAATAATTACGGTTATCCCACGTCCCGGGGCCTCTCTCTTTTGCGGGAAACAATAACCCATTGGTACAAAAAAAGATTTGGCGTAAGCCTTGACCCGGAAAAGGAAACCCTGGTCTTAATGGGGTCCCAGGATGGGTTGGGTCACCTGCCTTTGGGGTACCTGGATGAAGGCGATATTGCCCTGGTTCCCGATCCGGGATACCCTGTATATGCTGCCGGTGTAAGATTAGCTGGGGGAAAAATTTACCCCATGCCTTTATTAAAGGAAAACGCTTTTCTTCCTGACCTTCAAGCTATACCTGAAGAGATAGCCCGGCAAGCAAAAATGATGATTTTGAACTATCCCAATAACCCGGTGGCAGCGGTAGCAAATTATGACTTTTTCCGTAGTGTGGTGGAATTTGCCAAGAAGTATGACATCCTGGTTTGCCATGATGTTGCTTATTCAGAACTGGCTTTTGACGGATACAAGCCGATGAGTTTCCTGGAAATACCGGGAGCGAAGGATATAGGCGTAGAATTTCATTCGGTTTCAAAAACTTATAACATGGCCGGTTGCCGTTTGGGATTCGTGGTAGGAAACGCCGAAGCCATAGATACTTTGGCTTGTATAAAATCCAATATAGATTACGGGGTTTTTTTGCCTGTGCAGGAAGCGGGGATAGCAGCACTGACGGGTCCCCAGGACATTGTTCGGCAAAATGTTGAGAACTACCGCCGGAGACGGGATTTGCTTATTGAAGGCTTGGCAAAAATAGGCTGGTATGTAGACAAGCCTCTGGCCACTATGTTTGTCTGGGCGCCACTGCCGGCAGACTATACATCTTCCGTTCAATTTGCCCGCCAATTGTTGGAGAAAACGGGTGTCGTTGTGGTTCCAGGAATAGCCTTCGGCGGTCAGGGAGAAGGGTATGTACGCATCGCCCTGGTTCAAGAGGAGGAGATTATCGCTAAAGCGGTGCAACTAATCGGTGAAAATTTTAAATTTTAAAAAACAGCAGGTTGGTAACCTGCTGTTTTTTTATGAGTTAAGTCTAAATCTACCACCCGCGGCATATAATAGGCAAATAAAGGGTGGTGACAGAGTGAGCGAAATTAGAGATATGGCTTTGGAGAGAAGGATAAAAGAACTGGAAGAAAAAATCGAACAACTGCGTTTCAGCCGCCGTGTGCTAATGAACCTGGTTGAAAGAGTTGAACGGGAAAGGATGGAAGCGGTGACCCAACTGGAAAGATTGAATAAAAAATTACAGGCAGTAAATGCCAAATATGCTAGGAAATTATGGCATAAAAACAGACAGATTATTGAATTAGAGACAAAATTGTATAAAAAGAATCTGAATAACGTGCTATAGTGACAAGTTATCCACAATTTTATTCACATTTGCGTGCTAATTGTGAATAATCAGAAAATTAGATTTTAATTACATTTTTTTGACACGGTAGGCCTTCAGTGTGTACAAGCAGACACATAATTGCCTGTTATTTTGGTAGGAATTTACTTCAAAAAGAGGAAAAATAAAAAATTGCCCGAATTGATATAACATGGATGCGTTTGCCATATCAGGAAATTGTGGCAATGCTTAGTTTTTTGTAATAGAAAGTGCGAGTTCCGGAAGGAGGAAGAAAATGTTTATTAGTTACCGGAAAATGGCCCAGGGCATGGCAACTTTTGTTTTAGCTGCGGGTATTACGGTATTTGCTTTTACATCCGGCGATAAAGCAGTGAAGCAAGTTGATCCACCTAGAAAGAATGTTGCCTTAAAGGAGGATGTAGGCCAAAAAATAGGTGATAATTCCGACCGACAGAAATTAATTGCCGTCAAAAGTGGTCACCCCACAGCTAAAGGGCCTACCAGTAGAGGGCGGGAAGCCAAACCGGCTGAAGATTTTAAATACCAGGTTCAAAGCGGGGATACGTTATATGACCTGGCCATTATATATGGCGTTTCTATAGATGAAATTATGCTGGCCAACAAGATTACATCGGACAAGCTGTCGATTGGTCAGGAGCTTATTATCCCAGTATCCGGGAAGTATAAAAATCTAGCGGCTTTAAAAAGAGCTTCTGTAGAAAATTCTTACAGCAAAAAACAGGTAAGTTACAAAACTCCTCCTTCACGCAGCAGCATAAATAACATTAGAGCTGCGGAGATGAAAGTAAGCAGCATCAGAACAGGCGAGCTAATTCCCTGGAGCGAGGTGAACAACCTTTTCCCCCGAGGAGCCAAAGCAACAGTAATTGATGTTGATACCGGGCTTACTTTCAAGGTAAGGAGATTGCAGGGAACATACCATGCTGATTCAGAGCCTTTGACTGCAGAAGATACGGCTGTTCTGAAGCGATTATACGGTGGTCGGTGGAGTTGGACAAGGAGAGCAGTGGTAGTTTTGGTTAACGGAAAATACATAGCCGGTTCCATTAATGGTATGCCCCATGCAGAAGATTCTATTCCCGATAATAATTTTCCCGGACATATTTGTATCCATTTTAAAGACAGCAAGACACATGGCTCTTCTTATACAAAATCAGGCCGTCCTACAGTAGACCAGGATCACCAGGCGATGGTCCGTAAGGCGGCCGGAGAGTAGACATTTTTCCCGTATATTTTGTATACGGGTTTTTTAATATTTAGGATAACCTCAAAGCATGATTTGCGGATATCAACAAAAGTTGACTAAAGGTTTCGACAGAAACTTTTGTTCTTTTTATAAAAAGTAACAGGAATTAATATTAGCCAAAACGAATATACGAAATAAAAATCTCAACAATATAGCAAAAACAGGAGGAAGACATTGAAACGGTCAAACTGGTCATTTCGCCGCTATATTTTATACATAGTAGTTTTCTTGGCGCTTATTTGGGCGGAAAGTCTGGTTCATCCGAGGATTGCTCCAAAAGTTGATCCCAATGCCGGTAAGCCCTCTAATACAGCGGGAATAAACAAAGATGACGAAAAAAACCGGAGTTTATACAGGTTGCCACAAACGAAGGGTAAAACACGTGACTTTACATCTGAACAGGGCAACGGGGAACAAATAAGATTAATACCGGGTACGGTAACAAGGACGGTAGATGGCGATACTGTCTATGTCAGGCTGGTTTCCGGGGATGAAGAAAAGGTGCGGCTTACCGGGGTAAATACTCCCGAAATCCATCATCCCCAAAAAGGGGTGGAACCATATGGGCGTGAGGCTGCGGATTATACCAGGTCCCACTTGTCCGGGAAAAAGGTTTACTTGGAAACAGACATAAGTGAGCGGGACAAGTATGGTCGACTGTTGGCATATGTATGGATGGCCCGGCCATCCTCGACAACGGATAGCGAAATCAGGGCAAAAATGTTTAACGCCCGGCTTTTACTGGATGGTTATGGTCAACTGATGACCGTTCCGCCCAACGTAAAATATGCCGATTATTTTCAAAATTATCAGCGGGAAGCCCGTGAAAATAATTTAGGGCTCTGGGGTATAAAAGATACATTTTGAACCCACCTGGCAAAAGCTATAGCTTTTTACCCAGAAGGTTTAATTTGGAAGCCAGCAGGTAGCCGACGCTGATCAGAATAATCGTTAACAGGGTTACAATCAAGCCTATCCTCTGGTGAGGGTTAAAGATACAGCCGATAATGGCAAAGAAGACCATACCTATGCCCAAATAGGATGAAAAGGGGTGGGCAAACATTTTAAATTTTAATTTCCCCAGCGATTTTTCGTAAGCGGGGCGATTTTTTATTTGTGCAGCGAAAACAAAAACCCAGTTTAAAATCATCATTATTCCGGCAGCGGTTGTAACCAGTTCAAATACAGAGTTGGGAAGAAGAAAAGATAAAACAACAGCAATGGCCAATCCGGTACAGCTTACAGCAAGAGACTTCACGGGCACGCCCTTTTTGTTCAGTTTTGCCAGCGATGGCGGCGCTTGACCGTCCTTGGCCAAAGATACCAGAACATAGGCAATGGAATATAGGGCACCGACCATGGTGGAAAAGGCAGCAGTTATGATAATTAAATTAAAGAGGGAACTAAAGTACGGAATATGAAAAGACGACAGGGCTGTAACGAAGGGACTTTGTGCGCCTGTTATGCTGTCCCAAGCCACAAAATAAAAAACAAACACAATTGATAAAAAATAGATAACAGTCAGAGCTAAAACAAGAATTGTGCTGGCCTTATACAGGTCTTCTTGGTTTTCCAGTTCATTGGCGGCAAAACCGATCACCCCTATACCTCCGAAAGAGAAAAGAACAAAAAGCAAGGCTGACCACATACCCGAAAACCCATTGGGAAACAACCGGTGGAACGAGAAAATGTTATGTGATGCCGTTTGTCCGGCCGGGGGCAAAACGGGAATGATTTTCAGGAAAACAAGGACGCCAAAAAAGATAAAACTGACCAGGGTGGTTATTTTTATTATGCCAAAAATGGATTCCGCTTTGCCAAAATTCTTGGCGCCCGTAATGTTTATTGCCAAAGCCAGCACAGAATAAATAATGGAAAAAACCCACAAGGGCACATGGGGAAACCAATATTTGGTAAAAACTGAGAGGGCGGTAATTTCGCTGGACATTGTAAAAACACCGCCAATCCAATACATCCAGCCGCAGACAAAACCTACACCGCGGCCTAATGCTTTTCTGGTATAGTGGCGAAAGGAGCCGGGGTTTGGGTCATTTACGGACATTTCTGCCAGGGCTGCGAAGGAGAGATAAGATAACAGTCCGCCTACCAAGTAAGCAATCAATACAGACGGGCCGGCAAGATTAATTGCGACTCCGCTGCCTAAGAAAAAACCGGCGCCGACAATAGACCCCATGCCGATAAGGGTCAAATGCCACCACTTCAGTTTACCTCTGTTTTTCTTTTCCTGGTGGTATTGGACCGTTTGCAGTACCAGGTGATGGTATTTCATGAGCAGTACCAGCTCCTTTATACATTCGATATTATATTAATTTGCTAAAATCTACGAATAATAATTGGAAAAAATCACCGATTGCTCATCGGTGATTTTAGATAGCCGGATATATAAGCGATTCCTTTTAGGGGTTTTTGAAAAGCGGCAGGACGCCACAACTTACCTGTCTGTTGACGGTAACGTTGCCGGAGAACACTCCGAAGATTACGATTTTCTGGCCGTTAGGACAGATAATGGTGAATGCTCCTACCCAGATGTTCGGTACTACCTGGCTCGCCACCAGTGTAAGAACGCAGTTTTTGGTTGCGGTGTTTGTATCGAAGTTTATTAACGTGACTTTTTTGAATACAGCTTCTACGTTTTCAATTCCGCCAAATTTAAAAGTCCGGACAAAGACCGGCGTTTTTGAGCTAAAGCTAAATCTTTGCAGCAAGCCGAATTTGCTGGGAAACTGTACGGTGCCGCTGACAGTGCCAACGGGTGAGAAAAGCTGGCAGGAAACGTTGGCCGAAATTGTAGCTTTGGTACCTTTCTTATTATTAATGGAACCGTTAACAATCCCGTCACTGGGTAATACGATTTTAGCCATTTAGATTCCCTCCCTTTGGTTACATAATATGATTGATGTTAACAGAAAGTGATATGGAAAAGAGGTTACAAAGTTTTTATAACTGTTTTGCATGACCCTATAGAAAAAATATATAGCGCTTTTATTCCGGTCGATTTCAAATTAAAATTAAAGGGTATTTTAAAATTAAAATATCTGGGGGTTGATGTAATTTGCGTAAAAAAGCCATAGCATCAGTGTTAGTGTTGTGTATGTTTATCATTGCAGGGTGTTCAACAGCAAGAAACAGAGATGCCGGTATTGGCGGTAATGCAAAAATTCCTCCTAAAATCAGGATATCGCTGCAATACGGAATCGGTTACGCACCACTTCAGATAATGAAGGAAAAAAAGCTATTGGAAAAGTATCTGCCCGGTGTTAAAGTTGAGTGGAAGCAAATGGGTACTGGAGGGGTTATCAGGGAAGCCCTGGTAAAAGGTGACCTGGATGTAGGATTTATGGGAATTCCACCATACCTGGTAGCGTGGGATAAAGGAGTAGACTGGAAAATCGCTGTAGCCCTGGCCAGTTCTCCGCAAGGGCTGCAAACCAACAAAAAGACTGTAAATTCTTTAAAGGATTTGGGAAAAAACGATAAAATAGCTGTTCCCATACCAGGTAGTGTCCAGCATATTTTGTTGGCCATGGCTGCCGAAAAGGAACTGGGTGATGCCAAAGCATTAGACAAAAATCTTATTTCCATGACCCATCCGGACGGGGCTACCGCGCTTATAAGTGAAGCAGCTATAAGTGCGCATTTTACTTCTCCACCTTATTTGTTTAAAGAACTGGAAGCAAAAAACATAAAACAGATTGTGGACGCCGAAAAAGCCTTTGGCGGGGAACACTCGTTCCTGGTAGGGGTAACAACCAAAAAATTCCACGATGAATACCCGCTGGCCTATGCGGCATTTTGTGCTGCTGTAAACGATGCCATATACTTTGTCAATAATAATACGAGGGAAGCGGCCAAGATACTTGCACCCGAGTACAAATTATCAGAGGAAGAGACATATAAATACCTGACATGGCCCGGAACAAACTATACCTCCACTCCTTACGGGCTTATGGGTTTTGCTCAATTCATGCAAAAATATGGTTACATCCGCAAAGTTCCTAAAGACCTGAACGAAATTGCCTGGGAAAACGTTGTCTCTGCTATCGGCAAAAAAGCAGGAAATAAGTCCGTACTGGAGAAGGCCCAGTACCGTTAAAACGGGGTGGCTTCACTTGTGTGACATTTTATTGGTAGATATGAATTCCTTTTATGCTTCAGTCCACCAGGCTCTTGATGCGGCCCTCCGGGGCAAGCCGGTGATAGTTTGCGGGGATCCCGACAAGCGCCACGGGATTGTATTGGCTGCATCATATGAAGCAAAAAAGTACGGTGTGAAGACGGCCATGCCCAGGTGGGCAGCCCAAAAACTTGTCCCAGATGCCATATTCATAAAACCTGAACATAACAAGTACGCGGAGTTTTCCGGACGAATCATGACCATTTTGCGGGACTTTTCACCCCTGGTAGAGCCTGCTTCTATAGACGAAGCCTTTGTTGACGTATCAGGGTGCAGGATTTTTGGTGACAGCATTGAAATAGCCAAACAGATAAAAAACAGAATCCGTGAAGAAGTAGGCGTGCTTTGTTCTGTGGGCATCGGTCCCAACAAGCTGCTGGCCAAAATGGCCGCTGAACTTAAAAAGCCGGACGGCCTGACGTTGCTGACGGAAAAAGATGTTCCCCATAAACTATGGCCCTTGCCGGTCGGCGAATTATACGGGGTAGGCCCAAAAACCGAGAAAAGGTTGCGTGCGCTTGGCATCAAGACCATAGGAGACCTGGCCAATTATCCGGTAAGCTGCCTGGAGGAACGCTTTGGGACCACCGGGCGGATTTTACATATGTCGGCCAACGGAATCAGTTATAGCTCCGTCAATCCTCACGCCTGCGAAGAAACCAAATCAATCGGTAACCAGCTTACTCTGAGCCGGGACTGTACAGCGGCTGAAATAAGGCCTGTCATTATGGACCTGGCGGAAAAAGTGGGTTACAGGGTACGGCTGGGGGAATATGTCTATAAAACTGTTGTGGTTACAGTCAGAGACACCAAGTTTCGTAATCATTCCTGGTCTAAAACGTTTTTGGAGCATACAGATACTACAGAAGAAATTTTTAACACGGCTATGAAGCTGCTAGCCGCAAATTGGCCTCAAAATAAAAAAATCAGGTTAGTGGGTGTAAGTGTCACTAACCTCGAGAAAAAGACCTTTGAACAGATGGACTTGTTTTGTGAAAAAGAGAAACTGCGCAGGCTGAACCAGGTTTGTGACGAAATAAAGAAGCGTTTTGGTCACGCAAGTGTAAGAAGAGGCATATCACTGGCGAAGACCAGTATGAAAATTTGACTGGATTTCTCTGGCAGGGGGTGTACGGCTGCTTCTGGTAAATATGTAAATACCGATAAGGATTACTGTCCCCCCAAAAATTTGCCTGGGTGTAGGTATTTCGGCCAGAAATACAAATGCCCATATAATGGCCCCAATGGGTTCACCAAGTACACTTACGGCAATCACCGAAGCCGGAAGGTAACGAAGAGCCCAGTTAAACGAGGTATGGCCGAGGATAGTGCATACCACTGCCAGGGCCAGGAAAAGCAACCAATCTTTTAATGAGTACGGGAAAAAAGGAGTCCTTGAAACAAGACTGATGAGCACAAGGGTCAGGGAAGCGCTGCCGTAAGTAACGAAAGTATAGGCTGAAAGGCTTACCATAGATCGTAATCGTCGGCCTATGATTAGGTAACCCGATACCAAAACAGCAGCGGCGAGGGCCAGGACATCACCGAAAAGGGCATCAGCGCCTACCCGGAAATCCGATGCCCCAACTATGACGCTTCCGGTGAGGGCCAGGGCGCCACCCAGCATTGCTCTGGCGGTAATCTTTTCTCTGAAGAAAAGATAAGAGCCTAACACGACAAAAACAGGCTGGGTGGTAACCAGTACCGTTGAGCTGGCCACACTGGTATATTTCAGGGAAGTGAACCAGGTGAAAAAATGCATGGCCAGAAAAATGCCGCTGGCGGCAGCCAGGAGGACTTCACGCCGTGACATGCTCGCCAGATGGGAACGCTTTACTGTAACTGTAAAGGGTGCCAGGATGAGGAAAGTAAACAAAAGCCGGTAAGTCGCTATCACTAAAGAGGGGGCAGAAGACAATTTCACGAAAAGAGAAGAAAATGATACAGCTAAAACCCCTACCAGCACCGCCAGGTAGGGGTTTATTAAAGGCTTGTCTGTAGTTGTATCATGCATTAACTTTCGCATAACAATTCTCCTATGTAGTTTTTTTAGTAACTTTATTATAACATGAATTTGTCTGTGACCGAACAGATAACTTATCTTTTGTTTATCAGGGGCCTTGATAAGGTAAAACCAAAAGAGAAAAGGAGGCCTGACCACTGATACACATGGATATAAATAGCCCGGCTGCCTGCGCCATTCTGGCCAGGCGGGCCCTGGAGCTGGCTGTCAAGTGGGTTTACAGCGCTGATAGCTACCTTAAAGTCCCCTACCAGGACAACCTCTTCAGTTTGGTTCACGACCGTACTTTCCTGGATATCCTGGAGCCGAAACTGTTTCCTTTGATTAGATATATCATTAAACTGGGCAATATGGCGGCCCATACCGGCAATAAAATAACCCGGGAAGAAGCCGTGCTCTAAAGCAGTCTGTGAAGCGGATGGGCGGAAGTTATTTACAGTCGGGCACTTTGACCTGATTATCATAGACGAGTCCCACCGGAGTATCTATAAGAAATACCAAGCTATTTTTGAATATTTTGATGCCCTTCTGATAGGCTTAACCGCTACCCCAAAGGATGACATAGACAAGAATACTTACCATGTCTTTGACCTGGGAAATAACATCCCCACCTATGCCTATGAATACGGGGAGGCGGTGGGTGATGGGTTCCTGGTGCCCTATTATACTGTGGAAACGGGCCTCAAATTCATGGAGGAAGGCATTTACTACGATAATTTGAGCGAAGAAGAAAAAGAGCAGTATGAGGAAAAGATGCCGCAAATACCGTTTCTGTTGATATGCTGGATACGGGGATAGATGTGCCGGAAGTGGTCAACTTGGCATTTTTCAAGAAGGTCAGGTCCAAGGCCAAGTTCTGGCAAATGATCGGGCGGGGGACCAGGTTGTGCAAAGACCTTTTCGGCCCAGGCATGGATAAATTTTAACATAAAAGTAGACCTGGTCAAAGAACTGCAGCATCTGGACTACCAGAAAGAACGTTATATAAATTATCGTAACAGGCTTATTTGGGAATTGGTTGGCGAAATAAACAGGTTGAATAAAGACAGTTTTGTGGTGAAGCAACATCTGAAATACATAGATAAATTTGGCGCCCCTAAAGCATGGAATTGTTTAGGTACTAAATGATTGTTACGCAACAGAAGTCCTGGGGGCTTAATCCCACTGTTATTTACGTTTATAATAAATTTTTTTCAGCAGAGCCGGCTTAAAAGCCATCCGGCCATGAGTTGACGAATTGGCAAGTTCATTATCTGGTTCAAATAACCGGATGTAAGCGAATGTATTCAAGAAATGCCACGTAAGATAAATTAAAAACGGTACTATAACCTGACCATAGTTCCATTTGAAAATACCTAAATTGGCCAGGACATTGGAGAACAGTACACTGTACATTGCAGATATAACGGGAAAAATGTAGACCCATGGTTTTGTCTGGGGTATGGTATAAAAATATAATACGAAATAGATTGTCCATGCTATGGGCGGAAAAAAGGGGATCCCAAGTATCCCGAAGGGACCAAAATTTATATAACCGCCTATTTTTAATAAATGTGTTACGACAAGAATAATTAGCGTATCAAATACCCCGCCACAAAGTATCGCAAAATAAGCTAACCGTCGGATGTCTTTTTTGGGAACAACCGTTATGGCAATTAGCCCTATAATTGCGGTGTATATCGGGTAAATAAAATGTTTCGGCATGCCGCTTCACCTCAAATAAAAGATTAGTTCAATGAGCACTGTATTTAAGAATTAAATATATCATAGTTTAGTTTTTCAGATTTTCTGGATAATATTTATTTTTTTGTATTGCCGGATGAGATGAGCAGCAGCCTTAATACGGAAGGTGGGTGGGGTGACCCGGCTACCCCAGAGCTTTGTGCTGCAAAAGCTTGCCAGGAAAACAAATAGCCGCTGTGGAGTAAAACAATAAGTTGCGACTTGGTGGAGGGCGGATAGACAGTGTTAACGACAGTGAAGGCTTGAAATCGCTGTTTCCGGCACGGACGCCGGAAACCCGGCCACGAGCCATGGACGGCGATTTGGCCGGGTTCAGCGATTTCAACTGAACGGAGTTTACACTGTCTCCGCCCGTAACCTCGGAGCAACGTGTGTTTTACCTACACAGCGGCAATATGTCCTCCCTTTTTTTTGATTTCGTCTTTGAGCGGAGGAACCATTTGTCCCTGTTCGTGACAAGTAAGTTTTTCGGCTTATTTTTTTATTAATGACATACATGGTTCCAAATGCCAGGAAGTTGGATAATTAAACAGTTTGGTATAATATCCTGCTTCAAATACAGTACCTTTTTGAACAGGCCATGGAGAATATAAGACCCGCTTTATCATAAGGCGAAAACCCGACCATCCGTTTTCAGAAAGTTTTTCTATAACTTTAACGATGGTTACCATACCGAATTTTTCTTTATAGATATAGTAACCGCCAACCTGTACCTGGTCTAGGTCGACAAGTTCTCCCGGCTGTCTTAAACCATGTATAAACCAACCGTCTTTAACCTGCTTATCAATAGCTGTTTCGGACTTTCCTGTAATAATATTCATCATGTCTCCTCATTCCGGTTGCTAAATTTATGAGTGGAACCAATGAAAAAGAGCCCTGGTCGGCTCTGTAAGGTTACACACTCTTATTATTTTAATGGAGACGGTTCTGTTTATCAATATAAAATTTTGAAAAATAAAATTTTATAATAACAAACATAAGTTTATACTACTGAAGGGATTGACGGTAAACTGTCGAATACATAAAAAATTGTTATTTCATAAACAACAATCTGTAAACTAATAAGGTTTGGGTGTAAACTATGGCTGGACAGTTTTTTATTAAGGGAATCGGTGTGGGTGTTGCTATTGCTGCACCGGTAGGACCTGTGGCTTTATTGTGCATACAGCGGACACTGAAGGAGGGACGGCTTGCCGGTTTTGTTTCCGGTCTGGGAGCAGCTACCGCCGATACTTTTTACGGCTGGTTGGCAGGTTTCGGTCTTACTTTTGTGGGAAGGTTCATGGTGGAACACCAGGCTTGGATTCATGTTTTGGGCGGCCTGTTTCTCTGCTTTATGGGTTTCCGGACATTCAATGCTGCTCCGGCTGCAGCGGAAGAATCGCTGAAAGGCAGCGGCCTCTTGCGGGCTTATATCTCCACTTTACTGGTAACGCTGACCAATCCTGCGACGATTTTGGCTTTTGCCGGCATATTTGCCGGTGTAGGTTTGACCAGAAGCGGAACGACTTACTCAGCGGTAGGTGTTTTAGTGGCGGGAGTTTTCCTGGGTTCTGCGCTGTGGTGGCTTTTTTTGAGTTACGGGGTCAGTGTTGTCAGACACGGCATTGATACGTCCCTGATGAAATGGATTAACCGGGTGGCCGGAATAATGATTATAGTTTTTGGAGTAGTTGCCCTGCTCACCTACAGGACTACAGCCGGTATGAACATGCTCAGGTAAAAAGTGGTAGCAACCATTTCTTTATTCATTTCTCAAGGCTTCTATAGGGTCCAGTTTTGCCGCTTTGGTAGCGGGGTAAACACCAAAAAAGACCCCAACCAGCAAGGCAAACAGCAGAGCTATAATTACTGCCGGAACCGATAAGGCCGTCTGAATGGCGGGGAAAATCGATGGCAGCATTCTGGCCCCTCCGATACCTGCCAGGGTGCCAATAATACCGCCGATTATACTGAGGAATATGGCTTCAATCAAAAACTGCACTAATATGTCCCGGCGGCTGGCCCCAATGGCCTTGCGCACTCCGATTTCCCTGGTACGCTCAGCGACAGAAACCAGCATGATATTCATAATTCCAATGCCGCCGACCAAAAGGGAAATGGCTGCAATTCCACCCAAACCGGCTGTTAGGATACCTAAAATTTTATTTATGACCGTCAGCATATCCTGCTGTTTAAGGACGGTAAATTCTACAGCCTTATGGGATTTCAGCAGGGTTTTTCTAATAATGTTTTCTGCCGGCTTTACCTCTTTGGCAGAATTGGCCTGGGCAATGATCTGGCTGACATGCTTATCTTCTGCCCGATCAATAATTTCAGTGATGGGCAGGAAAATTTTAACGTTAATATTTTCTTCGTGGGGCCCCATATTTTCCGGTTTTTTATAACTTAACACCCCAACTACTTTATATTCCTTACCGTTTAACTTAAAAAACCTACCTACGGAATTTTTGCCGCCGAAAATTTCTTTATTGGCCTGGTGTCCAATTACAGCTACTCTTTTTTTATTTTCGCGTTCTTTTTTAGAAATGAACCTTCCCCAACGTAAGTCGGGCTGATTGATTTTAAAAAAGTCTTCGTCTACCCCGGTAGTGGAAACGTAAATTCTCATTTTATCAAGCCAGTCAATGCCTCCGTACATGGCTGTGGCCGCAGCGATATGTTTTTTGTTTTTCAGAGCCAGTACATCATCGTAAGTAAGCGTGCTTTTCTGCCCAAATCCGCCTGACCTAACCCCCAGCTTACTTTCAACGGCTTTCTGCGGGCCAATTTCAATTTTCCCGGGGAATACATAAAGCAGGTTTGCGCCCAAAGATTCTACCTGCGAAGTAACCTGGTGCTTTACACCTTCGCCTATGGATGTGAGCATGATGACTGAAAAAATGCCTATAATGATGCCCAGCATAGTGAGAAAACTGCGCAATTTATTATGAAACAATGATTTGAAACTGCTGCGAAAGGTTTCTCTAATTCTCATTTAGGCTTCCTCCACAATGCCGTCTTTTATGTTTAAAATTCGGTTGGCTTCCCTGGCAATATTTAAGTCATGGGTAACTATAATTACTGTTTTTCCTTTCCGGTTTAAATCCTTAAAAATATCCAGAACTTCGCGACCGGTTTTCGAGTCCAAGCTGCCCGTGGGTTCATCTGCTAAAATGACAGAAGGCGAATTTATGATAGCCCGCGCAATAGCTACCCGCTGTTTTTGGCCACCGGACAACTGGTTCGGTTTATACTTCAACCTGTTTTCTAATCCCAGGGCAGACAAGGCTTCTTTTGCCTTTTCCTTTACTTTTCTCGGCGGTTCATTGCCGTAAAGACCGGCCAGTTCAACATTTTCCAGGGCAGTGTATTGGGGTAGCAGATTAAAGGACTGGAAGACAAATCCAATATGCTTGTTTCTTATTTTGGCCAGCATTCTGTCATTCAGTTTGCCGGTATCCTGTCCGGCCAACAGGTATTTTCCCCTGGTGGGCCGGTCCAGGCAGCCAATAATATTCATTAAAGTCGTTTTTCCTGAACCGGAAGGGCCGATAATAGCCACGAATTCGCCGTCACTTACGGTTAAGTTGACATTTTTTAAAACTTCGGTAATTTCATCGCCATTTTTGTAACTTTTATGGAGCGATTCTATTGCAATGCCCATTCGACAATCTCCCAATTAACAGTTATAGTTGCAACTTGGTTTTATTTTCGGCATAAAACATCCAAAATAAACTGTAAAAATATCATTTTCGTTATGGTATAATAAAAAGAACGTGGTTCGAAAAAGAAGGTGGGCGCCAATTGCGGAAACGTTACACAATAACAGTAAACGGAATTGTACAGGGAGTCGGCTTCCGTCCTTTTGTTTATAAATTAGCGGAACGGTACGGCCTGTCCGGTGAAGTGGCCAACACAACCCAGGGCGTGATTATTGATATTGAAGGTGAGGAAAAAGACATTGACAACTTTATAGAGCAAATAAAATACTACCCGCCACCGCTGGCCGATGTACAAAAAGTTGATAAGAGGGAGAGGGAACTGAAGGGTTGTTCTTCTTTTGTCATTAAACATAGCCAAGGAGAAGAAGAAAAACAAACCTTGATTTCGCCTGACGTGGCCATATGCGATGACTGCCTGGCGGAGTTGTTTAACCCGTCAGACCGGAGGTACCTTTATCCTTTTATCAACTGTACCAACTGCGGTCCCAGGTTCACGATTATAGAGGATGTTCCCTACGACCGGCCGAAAACAACGATGAAGTGTTTCCCCATGTGCGCACAATGCCTGGATGAATACGAAAACCCGGCTGACCGCCGTTTTCACGCTCAGCCTAATGCCTGCCCGGCGTGCGGACCCCAGGTTTTTCTTACAGATAGGCGCGGCGAAGTTCTGCCTGTGGATGACCCTATCCGAGAGACGGCTGAACTTCTTCTCCGGGGACACATTATTGCCATCAAAGGCCTCGGTGGTTACCACCTGGCCTGTGACGCCAAAAACGAACAGGCGGTCAGGGAACTGAGGTCCAGAAAGTATCGTGAGGACAAGCCTTTTGCGGTGATGTTTAAGGACGTGGACAGTGCACTTTCTTACTGCCACATTTCTGTCAGCGAAGAACGCCTGTTAAAGAGCATAAAGAGACCAATTGTACTTTTAAAGAAAAAAAAGGAATCCTATGACCTGGCTTACCAGGTGGCGCCGGAAAACGACTTTCTTGGGGTACTGCTGCCATAT
Source organism: Thermincola sp. GK-1 (assembly GCF_059412445.1). Classification (NCBI taxonomy): domain Bacteria; kingdom Bacillati; phylum Bacillota; class Clostridia; order Eubacteriales; family Thermincolaceae; genus Thermincola; species Thermincola sp. GK-1. Next base: position 160,675 of record NZ_JBSQAT010000003.1, on the reverse strand, counting down.
ACACCGCTCCATTATATACTCTTTAAATATTTTACCGGCCCGCTGGTAATGACCAGCGCCAATGTAAGCGACGAACCTATTGCTTACAAGGACCGGGACGCACTGGAACGTCTGGCGGAAATTGCCGACTATTTCCTGATGCATAACCGGGAAATCCGGCACCGTTGTGACGATTCGGTGACGCGGATATTCCGGAACAGGGAATACCTGATTAGAAGGTCAAGGGGTTATGCTCCGCGGCCCATCTTATTGCAGAAACAATGCAAACAAATTCTGGCCTGCGGCGCTGAACAGAAGAACACTTTTTGTTTGACAAAAGGGTCTTATGCCTTTGTCAGTCACCATATAGGGGATCTGGAAAACCTGGAAACCCTGGAATCCTTTACGGAAGGGATAGAATTATATAAAAGACTGTTTGCTGTCGAGCCCGAAATAATTGCCTATGACCTGCACCCGGAGTACCTGTCGACAAAATACGCCTTGCAACAGGACCACCCGAAAAAGATAGGCATTCAACACCACCATGCCCATATTGCAAGCTGTATGGCCGAGCACAATTTAACAGGCCCGGTCATCGGGGTCGCCTTTGACGGGACCGGCTACGGGACCGACGGCAGGATATGGGGCGGCGAATTTCTGGTTGCAGATTTAAAGGATTTCCGCAGAGTGGCTCACCTCGACTACCTGCCCATGCCAGGCGGGGCTAAAACCATCAGGGAACCATGGCGGATGGCAGCCAGCTATCTGCTGCAATTATTTAAGCCGGCAGACCTAGAAAAAGAGAAACTATCCATGGTTAAAAAGTGCGGCATAGAGCGGGTGACCATGCTGGGGGAGTTGATTGATAAACAAATAAACTCGCCGCTGACTTCCAGTATGGGCAGGCTGTTCGATGCCGTTTCAGCCTTACTTGGTATCAGGGAGACAGTAAATTACGAAGGCCAGGGGGCCGTGGAATTGGAACAAAGGGCCCGTCTCTGGTATAATAAGGATAGCAGTTTATCATATCAGGTTCAGTTCAAATCCGACCCTGAAGGTTGGATAATTGATCAGCTAACGATCATTTTACAAGTTCTTGACGACCTGAAAAGCGGACGGGCTTTGGAGGAAATTGCCTACAGGTTTCATCTCGGCGTAGCTGAGCTGATTGTACAAACCTGTGTGAAAATAAGGGATAGGTTCAATATTTCGGACATCTGCCTGGGCGGAGGCGTATTTCAAAATCTCCTGCTCCTGGAAATGACTTTGGACCGATTGACCGGGCAGGGATTTAAAACTTATATTCACAGGCAGGTCCCCACCAATGACGGAGGAATTGCCCTAGGTCAGGCCGTAATTGCAAACGAAAGGAGTGGTAATTAAATGTGTTTAGCCGTACCAGGTCAAATAATAGCAAGGAATGATTTCACTGCGGAAGTGAAATTGGCCGGAGTCGTGCGGGAAATAAGCCTTGAGCTGGTCCCGGAAGCCCAGGTGGGAGACTATGTGCTTGTTCATGCCGGTTTTGCTATTCAGGTTATCGATGAAGAAGAGGCCAAAAAGACTTTAGAGATTTTCAAGGAGCTGCTGGAGCATGAAGTATCTTAAAGAATTTCGGGACAGTGATGTTGCCCGGGCTTTTATCCGCAAAATCAGAGACATATCAAAAAAAGACGTTAAACTTATGGAGGTTTGCGGCACGCATACGGTATCTATTTTCCGGCACGGCATCCGTGATGTGCTGCCGCCTAATATAAAGCTCATTTCGGGACCGGGCTGTCCTGTTTGCGTTACTCCAAACAGGCAAATTGACGAAGCCCTGGAACTCTGTAAAATACCCGGTTTAATTATGACCACCTTTGGGGATATGATGAAGGTTCCCGGTTCTTATTCCAGTTTAGCCAAGGAAAAGGCTAGAGGAACCGATATACGGATTGTATATTCTACCATGGATGCTGTGAAACTGGCTCAGGAAAACCCCACCAGAGAAGTGGTCTTTTTCGGCATCGGCTTTGAGACCACGTCGCCGACCATTGCCGCGGCAGTTCTGGCTGCGGAGCGTTTGGGGCTCAGGAACTTTTCTGTTGTCGGCGCCCAAAAACTAATTCCGGAGGCCATCAGGGCTTTGCTAGATTCCAACGAAATAGGCATCAACGGATTTATTTGCCCCGGCCATGTAAGTTCTATACTGGGCGTTGAACCTTACCGTTTTATTTGCGAAGAATATCATGTGCCGGCGGTAATCGTTGGTTTTGAACCTCTGGACATGCTGCAGGGGATTTACATGCTGGTCAAACAGATTGAGGTCGGAGAAGCCAAAGTGGAAATACAGTATACCCGCGGGGTTCCTGAACACGGCAATCCCCGTGCCCGCGAACTGTTGTTTAAAGTGTTCGAAATATCCGATGCCGAATGGCGGGGTATCGGACATATACCCGGTACCGGGCTGAAGTTTAGACGGGAATACGCCAAGTATGATGCGGTAGCCAAATTTAACATCAAAGTAGAAAATGCCAGAGAGCACCCTGGCTGTATCTGCGGCGAGGTCCTGCGCGGCGTAAAAGTTCCTTACGAATGTAAGCTTTTCGGAAAGGCCTGTGTGCCGGAAAATCCTGTTGGCGCCTGCATGGTTTCCACGGAGGGAACCTGCGCCGCCTATTACAAATACGGAACGAGGGAGGGCTAGAAATTGAAATATGATAAGGTGCTGCTGGCCCATGGCAGCGGCGGCAAATTATCCCATGATCTGGTGCGGGAGGTTTTTCTACCGGCCTTTGGAAATAAAGCCCTGAACCGACTTGATGACCGGGCGGAAGTATCAGTTCCGGGGACAAGGCTGGCATTCAGCACTGATTCCTTTGTGGTCAACCCCATTTTCTTTGCGGGGGGAGATATCGGCAAACTGGCCGTTTGCGGGACTGTCAACGACCTGGCCATGGGTGGCGCCCAGCCCCTTTATTTAAGCGTAGGTTTTATTATAGAAGAAGGCCTGGAAATGGACATTCTGAAAAAAATTGTGGCCTCCATGCAGGCAGCGGCCAGAGAAGCCGGCGTTGACATAGTCACCGGCGACACAAAAGTGGTGGAAAAAGGCTCTGCCGATAAGCTCTTTATTAACACGGCCGGTATTGGTATCGTGGAAGAAGGCATCCATATTTCGGGACATAACGCCAAACCGGGGGACAAGGTTATTATCAACGGGTTTATCGGCGACCACGGTATGGCCGTAATGGCGGAGCGGCAGGGTCTAAGTTTTCAGTCCAGGATTGCCAGCGATTGTGCCCCGCTGAATAAGCTGGTGGCCAAGATGCTGGAAGTAACAAAAGATATCAGGGTTCTCCGGGACCCGACAAGGGGCGGCGTGGCCACAACCCTGAACGAGATTGCCGGGCAAAGCAATGTAGGTATAGTACTGCACGAAAAAGAACTGCCCATTCGTGACGAGGTTATGGCGGCCTGTGAGTTTTTGGGGTTTGACCCCCTTTATGTGGCCAACGAAGGTAAATTGCTGGCGATTGTGCCGGCAGAAAAAGCTGAAGATATACTGGCAGTCATGCAAGGTGAAAAATACGGAGAAAATGCCGCCATTATCGGCGAAGTTGTCAGCGAGCATCCGGGCAAGGTAGTGCTAAAAACAGCCGTTGGCGGCAAGAGGATTGTTGATATGCTGGTTGGGGAGCAGTTACCGAGAATTTGCTGATCTCCGGCCCGGGGAAGGTGAATCACCATGAGGATAGCCGTCATCGACGGGCAAGGCGGCGGATTCGGGAAATATATAGTGGAACGCCTACGCAAAGAGCTTCCGGAAGAAACAGAAATAATTGCCCTGGGAACCAATGCCATGGCTACCTCGGCAATGCTAAAAGCAGGGGCTAACGAAGGCGCTTCGGGAGAAAACGCTATTGTTTGTAACGCCAACAAAGTAGATTTAATTATCGGGACCATTTCCATAATTGTAGCCAATTCTATGCTGGGCGAGCTGACTCCGCGCATGGCTGAGGCAATAGCATCGAGTCCTGCCCCCAAGCTGCTGCTGCCTGTTAACAGAGCGGGCATAGAAGTGGTCGGCGCCGAAGAAGGTCCTTTACCCCACCTGCTAGACCGGCTAATGGCCAGGTTAAAAAACCGGTGATCGGAACAACCTTCTTACTTAACCCAGTTCCCCGTCAAGTAACGTTGACCGGTGTTTAACTGGCTGAAATCAGTAGGAAGGTATGGTTGGGTGTTTTGCAGGTTTACCTTTCGTGCAGCTTAAATTTTAAGTCCGTTAGTTTTATGGAGAGGTGGGTAGGGTTCTCCGCAACCAAGGAGCTTTATGCTGCAAACCCTGGCCAGGCAGGCAGTGTTCCCGAACTCGATGGCTCAAGTTGCATTTCTCGAAAGCCAGGCCGCCTCCCGTCCAGCTACTCAACTTAACTTGAGTGCCTGACTTCCCGGCGGCCTTCGCCATCTTCAAACATGCGGGAACTCCCTGCCCGCCTGGCTGCGGTTTTGCGGGCGCAGTCGCTCCTTAACGGTAGCCCGAGAACCCCACCCACCCCTCCTCGTTGCAAGTAGGCCTTGTATGGTGAAACAACCATCGCTTTAAGGATAAAAGAAGATACCGCTATGGAGGTCAAACAATAAGTTGCGACTTGGTGAAGGGTGGGTAGACAGTGTTAACGACAGTGAGGGCTTGAAATCACTGTTTCCGGCACGGACGCCGGAAACCCGGCCGCAAGTCAGGATGACGATTCGGCCGGGTTCAGTGATTTCAACCGAACGGAGTTTACACTGTCTCCGCCCGTAACCTTGAAGCAACGGTTGCTTGGCCTCCATAGCGGTTTGAGAACCACCTGGCAAGGTTTTGCAGCACAAAATAAACTGGGGTATAGGTCACTTGAAGGAGACTAGTTCAGTTCATCGGCTTCTCTGATAATATTGATAATTGGGTCGGTACTGTTTTCAGCATGATGATACAGGATAAGTCGGACCAGCCTGCTATCCAACCCTGCCTTTTCGGCCAGGTCTGCGCCTAATTTGGCATGGTTTTTGGCCACATACATGGTATAGAGAAATTTATTAACTCCGGCTATGGTATGCGGAGGTTTCCATGTGCCGATAAATAAAAACCTGCCCAGCAAAACATAAAAAACTTTATAGAACTTGGTTATTTTGACCAAGCTTTTACCTATGTCATGCAGCAGGGCGCCTTTAACTGCATGTTGCTTTTCGGTGGCAGAAAGGTTATAAGACTGAGCCAAGCGCAGAACTGTTCTGGCTGTGTTAATACTGTGTTTAGCCGTTACAGCATCAAGCCGGTCAAAAAGGGACTTTTCCACAGGATTAAGAAAATCTGATGTAAAAGCTTCATCAGCAGGGGTAATTTCTGCCTTGCATGCTGCAACAAATTGCCTTATTCTGCGCCACATCATTTTCACATCCTCTATACAGAATGAATATAGCATTAAAGGCCATAGGCTATACAGAATGAGTATAGCATTAAAGGCCATAGGCGGCAATCATATTGTTTTTTCAAAAAAATTTTTGAAGAAGGAATTGCCTGTATTTTGTAGAATAAAAAAATAATAATAACAATTTTAACAAGGTTGCCTTCAGAAATTTTCCGGGGAATCAGGTGACAATCCTGAGCGGTCTCCGCCACTGTAACCGGGGAGGGCCCTTGCATATGCCACTTATTTTGCGCAAATAGGGAAGGCGCAAGGAACTCTGAAGATCCGGGAGCCAGGATACCCGACTGGAGGTGAACACAATACCTTCGCGAGAAAGGGATTGGGTTCGATATTGGCGGGCTTTTTGCCTGTATTAGCGGACTTAATCCTCATGCTTATTGAGGATTAATTTTTTTGGAGGAACGATATGACAAAAAATGAAGCGCAGGGAGAGATCATACTTGTAACGGGCGGTACCAGAAGCGGGAAAAGCCAGTTTGCTGAAGCCCTGGTTGCCGGATTGGGCAAACCGGTCGTTTACATAGCTACAGCGCTGGTAAAGGACCCGGAAATGGAAATGCGCGTGAAAATCCACCGTGCAAGGCGTCCGGCATCATGGCTAAATGTAGAAGAACCCTTTAACGTAGCAGATGCCGTCCGGCGCGAAGGGAAGCCTGGAAATGTGATTTTGCTTGACTGTCTGACCTTCTTATTAGTCAATCTCATGTTCCGGCAGGAACTGCCGGAACATGAGGAAGAATTTAAAGCAGAAGAGGAAAGAATGCTCCGGCAGATATCTGAAATTGTTGCCGCTGCCCGGGAGACAGGTACAACGCTGGTGGTAGTTTCCAACGAATCTGGTTTGGGATTGATACCTGCCGACAGGTTATCCCGCAAATACCAGGAAATTGTAGGCAGGGCCAACCAGATTATGGCTGGAGCGGCAGACCGGGTATATCTGGTGATTGCCGGGATACCGGTGGAAATAAAAGAAATGGGCAAAAAAATATTAAATGAGATTGGGAGAGTAGATTGATATGGCTAAATGTATTATGTTTCAGGGAACAGGTTCCCACGTTGGTAAAAGCGTGTTGGTGGCAGCTTTATGTCGGATATTTTTACAGGATGGTTACAAAGTTGCTCCCTTCAAATCACAAAACATGGCTCTTAACTCATACGTGACCAAAGACGGAGGCGAAATGGGACGGGCCCAGGTAGTCCAGGCCGAGGCTGCCGGGCTGGAGCCCAGTGTGCTCATGAACCCTGTCCTCTTGAAACCTACCGGGCAGGCCACCTCGCAGGTAATCGTTTTAGGCAAACCTGTGGGTAACATGTCGGCCCAGGAATACCACCGGTCCTACAACATGACAGCGCTGGGAGTCATTGAAGAATCCTTAAATAAACTGAAGGAGCAGTTTGACATCATTGTTATAGAGGGGGCCGGCAGCCCGGCGGAAGTCAACCTGCAGGACACAGAAATAGTCAACATGAGGATTGCCCGTATGGCCGACTGTCCTGTGTTGCTGGTAGCCGACATTGATAAAGGCGGAGCTCTGGCTTCCGTAGTCGGCACCCTGGAGCTGCTGGATCCTGATGACCGCAAAAGGGTAGCGGGAATAGTAATAAATAAGTTCAGAGGGGACGTAAAACTGTTCCAACCGGCCGTTGATTTCCTGGAAAAGAAAACAGGGATACCGGTTGTGGGAATAGTTCCCTATTTTACAGGGTTCCGTGTCCAAGAAGAAGACACAATACCGGAAGATACTCTGGAGGCCGGTTTAAAAGAATTGCCGAATAAGATAGACGTTGTGGTTATTCAGCTTCCCCATATCTCCAATTTTACCGATTTTGACCCTTTGGAGGACGAACCTGACGTGCACTTGCGTTACGTGGGCAAGGCCGATAAATTCGGTGATCCGGACCTGGTTATTATTCCCGGCAGCAAGAACACTATTCAGGACCTGGTATTTCTGGAAAAAACGGGATTAGCCCAGAAAATAATCGAGTCCAGGAAAAAAGGCAAGCCGGTCATCGGAATTTGCGGCGGTTTTCAGATCCTGGGCAAAGAACTCCATGACCCGCTACATACCGAGTCGGAAATTGAATCACTGAAGGGCCTTGGCTTGCTGAATATGGTGACAGTATTTGAACCGGATAAAATCACCACTCAAGTCCAGGCTGAAGTTTTAGGCCACGGCTGTTTCATGGAGGGTTTGACCGGTCAAATAGTAACTGGATACGAAATCCACATGGGCAGGTCTACTATAGGGGAAGGTATCCTGCCGGCTTTCCGCATATTTGAACGCTCCACACGGGAAACCAATGTGTTGGACGGAGCAGTCAGCGAAGACGGACGGGTTTTCGGCACCTATATCCACGGGATTTTTGACAACGACGCATTTCGCAGGCATGTAATAAACCTGATTAGAGAGGAAAAAGGCTGGGAACCATTGGTGGAAGATGAAGTTCTTACAGTAAAGGAACAGCGTGAGCGTGATTTTAACAAACTGGCCGATGTGGTACGGGCCAGTATGAACATAGACCTTATTTACAAGATTATGGGCCTGGAGGCTTAATTGCGATGGTACTGCAGATTTGGGTGGCCTATCTCCTGGACTTAATCTTTGGTGACCCTACTATCATCCCTCATCCGGTGGTCATTATCGGCAAAACTATAGACAAAGCGGAAGCTATTTTGCGGCGCTGGGTATCTCCGGTCTTGGGGGATAAAAGGGCAGGTTTTTTGCTTACCCTCTTTATTGTAGGAGGAACCTATGGTATAACAGAACTGGTCTTATGGGCTGCCCGTTCCCTTCATCCCTTTCTGGCAGCGCCGGTGCAGGTCTTCCTGATCTTTAGCTGCTTGTCCGTCAAGACTTTGTATAAAGTAGCCAGGCAAGTTTTTGACGAGTTGGTCAGCAAAAACATGCCCAAAGCCAGGGAGATGGTGGGCTGGCTGGTGGGCCGGGACACCCAGAACATGGACGAAGCGGAAGTAACCAGAGCCGCTGTGGAAAGTGTGGCCGAAAATTTTGTGGACGGTATTCTATCACCGCTTTTCTACGCCTTCCTGGGGGGGGCCCCCCTGGCCCTTGCGTATAAAGCGATTAACACCCTGGACTCCATGGTGGGATATAAAAACGAAAAATACATCAATTTCGGCTGGGTCTCGGCCAAGCTGGATGACCTGGCTAACTATATTCCGGCGCGCATCAGTGGCTACCTTCTGATAGCGGTAGCATTCCTGACCAGACGCAACGCCAAAAAAGCCTTTTATATCATGCACCGCGATGCCGCCAGTCACCCCAGCCCTAACGGGGGTATTCCGGAATCAGTCATCAGCGGGGCGCTGGGCATCAGGCTGGGAGGTTTTAATGTATATGGGGGAGAAAAATCCTTCCGCGCTTATATGGGCGACCCTCTTTATCCCTTGGAACCCAGAAAAATACTGGAAGCTCTGGAAATGATCATTATCGGGTCATTCCTGGCTCTGGTAATAGGTTCTGCCGTTTATTTTCTAATGGAGCAAATCATTCACACATTCGCGAAAGGAAACCTGTTATGAAAGCACCAAGAATACTCATTGCCGGAACCCATAGCGGCTCCGGCAAAACCACAATTACAACAGCCATTATGGGCCTGTTAAAGAAAAAAGGCTATAAAGTAAACCCTTTTAAAGTTGGGCCCGATTATATAGACCCCAGTTACCATGCGGTGGCAACGGGAAACCCGGGGCGGAACCTGGACTGCTGGATGCTCAGCCAAGACAAGGTCTATGAATTGTTCTGCCGCACGGCGCAGCAGGGCGGTATCAATGTAATCGAAGGGGTCATGGGGTTGTTCGACGGGGCCAGTGGTATTGACGATGCCGGAAGTTCGGCCCAGATAGCGAAACTTACCAATACCCCGGTACTCCTGGTAGTTGATGTCCGTTCGACGGCCCGGAGCGCTGCCGCAGTCGTATTGGGATTTCAAAAATTTGATCCGGCCTTAAATATTGCCGGTGTTATCCTGAACCGGGTGGGTAGCGACCGGCACCTGGGACTGGTTTCCGAAGCTATCGAAAAATACTGCCGGATCCCTATTGTTGGGGCTATCAGGAAAAACGAACTACTGGAACTTCCTTCCAGGCACCTGGGGCTAATTCCCACGGGAGAAGGGCGACAACTGCCGGAAAAAATAGATTGTCTGGTGGATATAATAGAACAGGACATTGACCTGGAAAAATTGCTTACTGTTGCCGGGTCAGCTCCTGAACTGCAACTGCCGGAGAAACCACGTCTTTTTCCCGAAATTTCGGGCAAAACAAGAGTGCGCCTCGGTATTGCCAGGGACGAAGCCTTTTCATTCTACTACCAGGACAGCCTGGATATCTTAAGCCATCTGGGCGCTGAATTGATACCTTTCAGCCCGATGCGTGATGAAAGACTGCCTGCTGACCTGCATGGCCTGTATATAGGCGGCGGTTATCCGGAAATTTACCTGGAAGAACTGGCGGACAACAAAAATATGTTAAAAGAAATCAAGGAATTCGGCCTATCCGGAAAACCTGTATATGCTGAGTGCGGCGGTTTTATGTATCTGTCGGATGGTATCACCACTGCTGAAGGGGTGCATTACCCCCTGGTGGGCTTAGTTCCCGGGATCAGCGTAATGAAACCCAAGCTGGTTAGCCTCGGGTACGTTACAGCCTATTGTGCTGCGGACAATCTCCTGGGGCCGGCAGGAACAACGTTAAAAGGGCACGAATTTCATTATTCCGAATTAGATTGTGAAAAACACATGGAAAAACCTGCCTATCGGGTAAGCCGCAACCGCTCTGGGGAACAGGTGCTATCGGGGTACGCCGATGGGAATATTTTAGCCAGTTATATTCATGTTCATTTTGCTACCAACATCGAAGCAGCGAAAAGTTTTTTGGAAAAATGCCGGCTGGCAGGAGGGAATAGTGTATGACAGATAATAATGAACTGGGTCTCGTTCAGGTTTACGCAGGTAACGGAAAAGGTAAAACTACAGCAGCGCTCGGACTTGCATTCCGCGCCGTCGGCCATGGTTATAAGGTTTGTATAATTCAGTTTTTAAAAGGGAGCAGTTATGCCGGGGAATTATCCACCTGTGCCAAACTGTTTCCCTACGTGCAAATATACCAGTTTGGCATCGGCTGCAAATATAGCGCTTTAATCCGTCAGGGTATGGAAAAATGCCGCGGCTGCGGTGAATGTTTCATAAAAAGCCGTGGACCTTCCCGCGAAGACCGGGAACTGGCCCAAAAGGCTCTGCAGTTTACTTGGGAGGTCATGCAGAAAGAGGAATGCCACCTGCTCATTCTGGACGAAATTGGGAATGCCTTAAGGTACAACCTGGTCTCCGAAGATCAGGTCCTGGAACTTATTGAAAAAAAGCCTGCTCATATGGAATTAGTGCTCACTGGCCGCGGGATTCCGGAGAAAATTATTGATGCTGCTGATTTGGTTACAGAAATGAAAGCAATCAAACACCCAATCAACAAGGGTGTTACGAGCCGCCGCGGTATAGAATACTAGAAAAATGTATCGCTCTTAGGAGGAAGACTATGAAATATATGGCCAGGGCTCCCGGTACGTGCGGTGAGCTGATTCAAGGATTGTGGAACGGAGTCAATTTCCTTGTCACATGTCCTATAAACATGTATTCAACGGCTGTTGTCGAGTTATCTCCGGACATGGATGAACTTATCCTTCCGGCAGGCCGCGAAAAAACAGCCGCCGCTGTCAGAAAATTGCTTTCCTCGGTGGAAGCAGACGGCATAGGCGGTTATGTACATATTACATCTGATTTGCCTGCAGGAAAGGGAATGGCCAGCAGTACCGCTGATATTACGGCTGCCTGTGTGGCAGTGGCCCAGGCCCTGGGCAAAAAAGTGCCTGCCGGCGAGATAGCCCGGATTGCTTTGTCGGTAGAGCCTACCGATGGGTTGATGTTTCCCGGCATAGTGGCTTTTGATCATTTACGGGGTAAAATATGCAGACCAATGGCAGGAGTCCCTGATTTGGACATTTTAATCATAGACCCGGGCGGTATAGTGGACACCAATGAATTTAATGCCCGGTTAAACCTGAAGTTTCTCAACCGCATCAACGAACGGACCGTCATGCAGGCTTTAGAACAACTGGAATGGGCTCTGGCCCAGGGCGACCTGAAAATGGTCGGTGCATGCGCCACTACCAGCGCCTATGCCAATCAAAAGATACTGGAAAAGCCGCTCCTGGCAGAACTGCATAAAGTGTGTACCGATTTCGGCGGCGTGGGCGTAAATGTGGCTCATAGCGGGACGGTTATCGGGATGCTTTTTGAACGAAGGAACAGCGTTGATTGGGAAAAACTGAAAAACACAGTTTTGTCCCTCTTTGACGTTCAGGTTATGGGACCGGTCCGGGTTATTCAAGGCGGCGCCGAAATTTGGGTCGAAAGGGAAGGAGAAGGCTTATGGCAACCCTACCACATATGCATGGAGGAAACCTGCGAGCAGCAGCAGAAAAGTATGGAATAGCCATCAGTGATTTAATCGATTTCAGCGCTAATATCAACCCTCTTGGTCCCAGCACCAAGGCCCTGGAGGCTATCCGGAACAGTTTGGACCGGGTTGCCCATTACCCGGACCCGGATTGTTTGGAATTAAGACGGGCGTTGGCAGAATATATCAGACTCCCATTAGAGAACATCATAATGGGCAACGGGGCAGTGGAACTGATATTTATATTAATGCACGTACTGAAGCCCCAGGCAGTTTTGATTCCGGCGCCCACCTTCGGCGAATATGAAGCAGCCGCCATATCGGCAGGCTGTCAAATAAAGTCTCTTCCGTTAAACAGGGAAGAGAATTTTCTTTTAAATGTGGACCAGGTGGTGAACACATTGAAAAATGTGGACGCAGTTTTTATCTGCAACCCCAATAACCCCACCGGCCAGCTTACTGGACGGGCAGAACTGGAATATATTATCAGGGAAGCCCGCAAGAAAAATGTCTGGGTTATCGTTGATGAAGCCTTTATTGATTTTCTGGCCGAAAAAACTTTATATTCCGTGATGGACCTGGTAAAGAGGTATGAAAACCTTTTTATTTTGTATTCTCTGACCAAGTTTCATGCCCTGCCGGGCCTGCGACTGGGCGCCGGTTTGGGCAATAGGTCCCTGGTCAGTAAAATGATGTCCCATAAAGACCCCTGGAATGTAAATGTTTTGGCCCAGATAGCAGGTGTTGCCTCGCTGAAGGATGAAAAATACATGCAGGATACTGTAAATATGGTGCAGAAGGAAAAACTATACCTGTATGAACAACTAAAAAAAATAGCGGGACTGCATCCTTATCCTCCATCGGCCAATTACGTCTTTGTGGATGTAAGCAAAACAGGCCGGACATCTACAGAAATTACTGAAATGATGGGCAAAAAAGGTATTCTGGTCCGGGATTGCAGCAGTTATAAGAATCTCGGTTGCGGGTATATCAGGGTAGCGGTTAGAAAAAGGGATGATAACAACATGCTGCTACAGGCCTTGCCGGAAACGGTAAATTTGTAATGTCATTCCATACTTCAGGCAGGACAGGGTGGCAGATACAGAGAATATATATTTGTCGAAACATTGCGAGGGTATGTTTATCAGGACGGGAAAGGAAATTGCTTATGGATGATATGGTAAGGATTTATCTGGTCAGGCACGGTGAGACCAATTGGAATAAATCTTTAAAATACCAGGGACATAAAGATGTGCCTTTAAACGACGAAGGAAAAAAACAAGCCGAAAAAATCGGTCTCAGGCTGGCTAAGGAAAAAATTGATGCTGTTTATTCCAGCGATTTGTCGAGGGCCCGGGAAACGGCAGCGGCTATTGCCAGGCACCATAATAAGCAGGTTATTACCTTACGGGAATTCCGGGAAACCAATTTTGGCTGTTGGGAGGGGTTGACTTACGCCGAAATAGTCGCAGCCTACGAAGAGGTGATGCTGAACTGGCGGAAAAACCCGTGGCAAACAAAAATTCCCGGCGGCGAATGTCTGGAAGAGGTGGTTAACCGGACCAACGGTATGTTCTGGCAACTGGTGGAAAAGCATGCCGGGGAGAACATTGTTATAGTGGCTCACGGTGGTACTAACCGCACCATCATTGCCGGAATTTTAGGTATGGATTTTAACGATTACTGGAAGTTAAAACAGGATAATGTATGTCTGAATATAATAGAAGTTTTCCCGGAAAAACGGGCTATTTTATGCGCTTTAAACGATACCAGCCACCTGTTTTAAAGAGTATCATTTTATCGTGGCCGGCGTAAAATGATACAGGAGGTGTTATTATGCCGTGGTTAGACTCCTCTGTCACGCGGCGCCTAAAAATTTTACTCAACATCCCCAAATCGGCGCCACTGGTCTGGCATCTGATATGGGATAAAAGGGTGGAGTGGTGGAAAAAAGCTCTTTTTGTCGGTGGCCCGTTGGTTTATTTTTTCTTGCCGGTGGACTTTATTAACGACTTTGTGCCTTTTTTTGGTCAGCTTGACGACTTAACGGTGTTGTTTCTTATGCTGGAAAGGTTCATAGCCAGTGTGCCTGATTACATAATTCGTGAATACTGGCAAAAATAAGCAAGAGGGGACAAGACATGCGCAGACAGGCTTTTTTAAAGGTTGCCCGGGGCGAAAAAGAAGCGGACATGCTTCTGAAAAACTGCCGGCTGGTCAACGTTTTTACCGGAAACATTGAAAAAACATCAATAGCCTTTTATGACGGCCTGGTTGTCGGCGCCGGTGATTATGAAGCCCGGGAAATCATAGACCTGGGCAGCCGATACGTGGCACCGGGGTTAATTGACGGCCATATACATATCGAAAGTTCTATGTTGCCACCTGCCGAATTTGCCAGGGCGGTACTTCCTTTTGGAACAACAGCAGTGGTAACCGACCCCCATGAAATTGCCAATGTCATGGGCATAGAGGGAATAAAATTTATGATTGAATCAGGCAAAAAATCCCTCATTGATATTTACGTTATGCTGCCCTCATGTGTGCCGGCCACTTACCTGGAAACCTCAGGCGCTGAGCTTACGGCTGATGAAATGAAGCCGCTTTTAAACAACACCAGAGTACTGGGTCTGGGGGAAATGATGAACTATCCGGGAGTTATTTCCGGTGATCCGGAGGTGTTAAAAAAATTACGGGCCGCTGCCGGACGTGTGATAGACGGCCATGCCCCCGGAGTTTCAGGGAAACAGTTAAACGCTTATGCCGGTATGGGCATAAGGTCTGACCATGAATGTACTACACTGGAAGAGGCCAGGGAAAAACTGGCCCGCGGGATGCATATTATGATTAGGCTGGGTTCAACCGCCAAAAACATGGAACAACTGCTGCCGCTGGTGAACAACTGGACAGCCCGTTATTGTATGTTTGTCACCGACGACCTGCCACCCAACGAAATTTTGAGCAGGGGTCATCTGAACTACCTGTTGAAAAAAGCAGTACGCAAAGGATTAGACCCGGTTACAGCCATCTCGCTGGTAACCATTAACCCTGCCCGGTATTTCGGACTGGCAGGTCATGGCGCCGTTGCGCCGGGTTATAAAGCTGACCTGGTAGTTTTTGAGGACCTGGTAGAGTTTAAGGTGGACAAAGTTTACAAAAACGGGAAGCTGGTAGCCCAGCAAGGTAAAACCATGGAACCCGTCCAAATGAGTATGACCACCTTTAATCGACTACCTGTAAATCTGGATAAACACCGGTTAAAAATAAAGGCAGCAGGAGGTATTGCTAAAGTTATAGGGGTGGTACCGGGACAGATTTTTACAGAAAAACGTATCCTGGCGGTCAAGGTTGACAACGGCGAAATTGTTCCGGATGTCAGCAGGGACATTCTGAAAATTTGTGTCGTGGAACGCCATAAAGGAACCGGCCATGTCGGGGTAGGACTGGTTCAGGGATTTGGTCTTAAAGAAGGCGCCCTGGCCGGCAGTGTTGCCCACGACAGCCACAATATCATTGTTGTAGGATGTAATGATGAGGATATTTATACAGCCATTACCAGGGTTGCTGACATGGGCGGCGGACAGGTGGTAGTGCATAACGGCCAGATCAAAGCGGAATTACCACTACCAATTGCAGGGCTTATGTCAGATTTGAGGGTGGAAGAAGTTGCCGCCAGACAGCAAAATTTAAATAGGGAAGCGGCTAACCTTGGCTGCCATTTGGATGCGCCCTTTATGACTCTTTCTTTTATGGCGCTGCCAGTAATTCCGGAACTGAAAATAACGGACAAGGGTATCGTCGATGTACGACAATTTGATATAGTTCCCCTATTCGGCAAGTAAAACCCCGACAACTCTTGACATAGTGTGTTTGGTAAACTATAAGTGCGGATTATTGTTTTTTCTCCCTATATGCTGATGCAGTTATTATAACCGGGTTATTTGGTTAAAATAACTGGTAAATAAGGCAGAAGGGAGATTTATTTACGATGGAAGAATTTATTCGCAGTAGGGTGCCATGGAGCGCAGGGCCAAGTCTCATAGAGATGACCGATGAGGTCGGGATTGATTTTGATAGTTTCATAGACGGATTGGCCCAAAACAAATCGGACATGGAAATGGCCGAGGAATTCGGGGTTACGGAAAAAACAATTTATTATCTGAGAAATCAATTTGAACGAAAGGGGCTGGGTTCAACAATTGGACAAGACTAAAAGTCTTTGTCCACATTATTGACCCAACCCCAACTTTCTATTGACTCGTCTGCCGCAGTCTTTTCTTCTTCCGGTTCTTCCGGTATATCCCGTTCAATTCCATAAATCATATTGGAGGAATAAACGGGATGTTCATAGAAGAAAAAGGAATAGTTGCAGGGAATTTCATTGTTTTCTTGCTCACCGATATTTTTCATAAAATTCGACGCTCCCATTGTTTTTTCGATAGTGTGCCCTCGATTGTTCATTAATATTTATACTTTAAAACTGTCTCCGGAGGAAAAGAATGTCACGGTTGTTTCTTTTATTTATAACTGTCCCGGTACTGGAAATACTAATTTACATCGAACTAAGCCGCATAACGGGTATCGGAGTTACCTTTGCCCTCATTTGCGGTACAGGTTTGATTGGGGCTTTCCTGGCCAAAAGGGAAGGACTGCAGGTTATCCGGGCCATTCGCAGGGAACTGGAATATGGCCAGGTACCTGGCAATCATCTATTGGACGGCCTGTTGGTCCTGGTAGGCGGTATATTGCTGATTACACCGGGCTTACTGACAGACATTACCGGATTTGTTTTTCTACTTCCTCCCACCCGCAAGATGGTCAGGGAATTTTTAAAGAAAAAAATCAGAAAATGGATTGATAACGGACAAATCCGGTTTTATATGTGGAGATAACTATTTTTGTCGAAAAAAGTTTTTTTGGCTGTAGAAGTAATTACCAATTTGTGATATAATAATCAAATATTAAATTTATAGACTAGGGGAAAGGGGAACGGCAATGAGGGAAGAAAGAATAGTAAAAGAAGGTTTAACCTTTGACGATGTCCTGTTAATTCCGGCCAAGTCGGAAGTACTGCCCAAGGATGTTGATACCTCTACATACCTGACAAAAAAAATCAAACTCAATATCCCGTTAATGAGCGCCGGGATGGATACGGTTACCGAATCCAGGCTGGCTATTGCTATTGCCAGGGAAGGCGGTATCGGTATCATTCATAAAAACATGTCCATCGACCAGCAGGCTCTGGAAGTGGACAGGGTGAAAAGGTCTGAACACGGGGTTATTACCGATCCTATCTACCTTTCACCGGAAAACTCCATCAGGGAAGCTTTAAGCCTCATGGAAAGGTATAGAATTTCCGGCGTGCCCATTACGGTTAATAATAAACTGGTAGGTATTCTCACTAACCGGGATTTACGTTTTGTGGAAAATTATGACCGGCCCATTGGTGAAGTAATGACCAGGGAAAACCTTATCACTGCTCCTGTAGGGACTACCCTGGAAGAGGCTAAAGCCATCCTGCAGAAACATAAAGTGGAAAAACTCCCTATTGTGGATGAAAACTTTAACCTTAAAGGTTTAATTACCATTAAAGATATAGAAAAAGCTCGCCGTTATCCCAATTCGGCAAAAGACCACAAAGGCAGGCTGGTCGTCGGCGCGGCTGTAGGTGTTACCAAAGATATGATGGACAGAGTCAGCGCACTGGTGGATGCCAAAGTAGATGTAATAACCGTCGATACTGCTCACGGCCATTCCCGGGGCGTACTGGATGCCGTATACATGATTAAAAAGAAATATCCTGATGTGGATGTCATTGCCGGCAACGTGGCCACGGCCGAGGCCACAGTGGACTTGATAAAGGCCGGAGCGGACTGTGTCAAGGTAGGTATTGGTCCCGGTTCTATATGTACCACCAGGGTGGTCGCCGGCATTGGTGTACCCCAGATCACCGCTATCATGGACTGCGCGGAAGAAGCTGAAAAGCACGGTATACCTATCATTGCTGACGGTGGTATTAAGTATTCGGGAGATATTGTGAAAGCCATTGCCGCCGGCGCCAATGTGGTTATGATTGGCAGTCTCTTTGCCGGAACGGAGGAAAGCCCGGGAGATATTGAAATTTACCAGGGCAGAAGCTTTAAGGTTTACCGGGGCATGGGCTCATTAGGCGCCATGAAGGCCGGCAGTAAGGACAGGTATTTCCAGGAAGACGAGAAAAAACTGGTGCCGGAAGGCATCGAAGGGCGCGTTCCCTATAAGGGGCCTCTTTCGGAAACGGTTTACCAATTGATAGGCGGTTTGCGTGCAGGAATGGGTTACTGCGGTACTTCCAACATTGAGGCTCTTCGTAAAAATACCAAATTTATGCGCATTACCACGGCCGGTCTCAAGGAAAGTCATCCCCATGACGTGCAAATTACGAAAGAAGCGCCTAACTATAGTTTGTAACTGCGCAATTAATTGGCATGTCATCCTGGTAAATGTTATAATAGTACTGAACTTCAGTTTTGGTGAGGGGGTTTTGGTTCAAATTGATCACCAGAGAAACCATCAAGAAAGTGTTGGAGGATTACCTATCCGGCCATATATCCACGGAAGAAGTTTCCCAGTGGGCTTATGAAATGATTGCTGACAATGTGGAAACAAGCGACGAATTGGTTACGGAGGTTCTATATAATCTGGTTAGTTATCATAATGTGGGGCTGATTTTTGATATGTACCGCCCGAGCAGGGAAAAATTGGAGTATCTCATGCACTGGCTGGACGGTGACCAGGATTGCGATTGGAACCTGTATACTTCGGTTTTTGATCCTTCCAAGCTTTCATAAATTTTAATAATACCCCACTAACTTTGTGTTAGTGGGTTTTTAGTGAGAACTTGCCTAAGTGAGGTAAACTTACCATGTTTAAAACAGTTAATGATGTGCTGGAACGCCTATCTGAAGTAAATTACCTTGTTGATGAAAAACTGGCCACATCGGTTTTTCTGGCCGTTCAATTAAATAAGCCGTTGCTGGTAGAAGGGCCGGCCGGCGTTGGCAAGACTGAACTGGCCAAGGCAGTTGCGTCTGCCCTGCAAACTGATTTGATCCGGTTACAATGTTATGAGGGATTGGATGAATCAAAGGCCCTTTTTGAATGGAACTACCAGAAGCAACTGCTTAGAATACAAGCGAATCACCTGACGGACAGGTCATGGGAAGATACGAAAAAGAGCATTTTTTCCGAGGAATTTTGCCTGCCACGGCCGCTGTTAAAAGCCATCCAGGCGCCGAAAACCGTCGTCCTGTTAATTGACGAGTTGGATAAGAGCGACGAGGAATTTGAAAGCTTTCTTCTGGAAGTCCTGTCTGATTATCAGGTTTCCATTCCGGAGATGGGAACGATAAAAGCCCGGTCAATACCTATTGTTGTTCTCACCAGCAATAACTACAGGGATTTCAGTGATGCCCTGAAACGCCGCTGCATACATGTTTATATCGATTACCCCTCCTTTGAAAGGGAACTGGCCATAGTCCGCCTTAAAGTGCCAGGCATTTCTCAGGACCTCGCCAAAGAAATAGTACATTTTGTCCAGGCCCTGCGCAAAATCCCTTTGAAAAAAGCTCCCAGCATCAGCGAAACCCTAGACTGGGCCAGAACCATGATCTTGATGGGCGTTAAAAATCTGGACGCCAGAACAGTGGAAAATACAATTAATTTGTTAATCAAGTACCAACAGGATGTGGAAAAGATACAGGATCGTATTTCCGGTCTCCTCGGTTAAAAAAATTTTAGCGTACAAGGATGCTGTTTGGGGAAGGTTGGCATGGAAGAGCAAATTTTATATTTTTGCAGATTGCTGCGGAAAGCTGGGATAAAGGTTTCTGTTTCCGAAGTAAATGATTGCCTGAAAGGGTTAAGGTTAACGGGCCTGAGCAAGCCGGTTTTTTATCAAACGTTAAAATCTACCCTTGTCAAGGACCATGCCTTTTCCAGGACCTTTGACAAGCTTTTTGCCATCTTTTTTGAGCGATTACTGATGCTGCCTGAAAACGAAGCCGGCGCTCATCGCGGTTATGGCGAAATTGCCCTCCAGCGCAGGGAATTAAAGGCTACCGAAAATTTTGCAGAAAACTTCTTTACCCATGCCGGAACAGGGCAGGGAGCGGGTGACAGCGGGAGTTATAAAGATGTTTTTGTCCATCTGATTAGGCTTGGCGACCATAGTCTGTACCGGGCATACATAGATAAAGGGCTTAAAAGCCTATGTGACTTGCAACAGGAAAGCATTATTGATATTGATGAGTTGGTGAGAAAGGTCAAAGTTTATCTTGAGTGGAACATGGGCATAAATCAGTTGGAGAAAGAAGCTGAGAAAGCGGGCGGAGATTTGTGGTGGGTATGGCAGGCCCGGCTGACCGAATTGGAGGAAGAACTCAGGCAGGCTCTGGAGGAAAAACTTATCGCTCGTTTTGGCGAAAAGGCGTTAACAGTTGTGTTGGAAAGGGAAAACCTGAATACATTAGATTTTTTTCTATTGAGTGAAAACCAGGTTGAGGAAATGCACAAAAAAATCTCCCGCTTGGGCCATCAGTTAGCCAGCAGGGCAAAATTCCGGAAAAAAGCTGCCAAAAAGGGAACTGTAGCTCTGCAGAGGACTATTCGCAAATCAATGTCCACCGGTGGAGTGCCGATTAAGCCCGCCTATCAGGATACAGTTCCTGCCAGGCCCGAGTTTTGGGTACTTTGTGACGTATCAGGCTCTGTCAAACGGTTCAGTGAATTTATGCTGCAGTTGATGTACTCTATCCAGAGCCGGTTTTTGCACGTACGGTCCTTTGTTTTTGTTGATACTATCGCTGAAGCTACCGCATGTTTTCAAAACAGGGAAATAAACGAAGCGATAAAGGAAATGTATAATAGCCTGAAATTTTCAAAAACGGGTTTTTCGGATTACGGACAGGTTTTCCGGGAGCTGTATGAAAATTATAGCGAACAGCTTAACAGAAAGGTGACTTTACTGATTATTGGCGACAGCCGCAACAATTACCGGCCTCATCAGTCAGAATATCTACAAAAGTTAAAAGACCGGGTGAAAACTATCATTTGGTTAAACCCTGAACGGGCAGAGGTCTGGGATTCCGAAGACAGCATTATGAAAACCTATGCTCCTTTTTGCAAAAGGGTCTTGGAATGCAGAAATCTGGAGCAGCTAAGTAGGATTGCCAGGAAAATACTGTAGCC
Source organism: Thermincola sp. GK-1 (assembly GCF_059412445.1). Classification (NCBI taxonomy): domain Bacteria; kingdom Bacillati; phylum Bacillota; class Clostridia; order Eubacteriales; family Thermincolaceae; genus Thermincola; species Thermincola sp. GK-1. Next base: position 139,540 of record NZ_JBSQAT010000003.1, on the reverse strand, counting down.
GCTGGTAAGATACTTGGAAAACAAAATTCGACAGTAAACAGGAATCTTTTCGGTTATAGCAAGGTTTTGAATCCAATAGAATATAACAAAAATGAGTTAAACGTAACCGGCTACAGGAGATTTAACCGGCAGGAGGGAACAGGCCATGGATAAAATACGCCTGGAAACAGAGATAAAAAGGTTGCAGGATAAACTGGCATTACTTGCGGCCATAAAAAACTTCAGCTTTTCTGACCCTGAAGTTTACGCGTGTAGCTGCAGAATAGACAACCTTATAGTTGAGTATATGAAGGCTAATTGTTAAAAAAGTATTAAATCTGATTTCCCGATGGTTGTAGCTTATTGACAACAGTAGAATCATGATATATATTTGTAATTGAGAATCAATATCAATGGATTTTATTTTTTTGCATCTCCATTGAGAATAATTATCAATCACAACCTATGGGAGGCGGCTGCTATGAATCTGGATATGTGCAAAAAAGGGCAAACCATTAAAATTAAATTCATTAAAGATGCTCTGGTCAGGGCGCAAGCCATCAGGTTTGGTATCGCGGAAGGAGAAATTGTGAGGTGTGAAGAGGTAATTCCCGCCGGCCCTGTTGTAGTCAGCAAAAAGAACCAGGAAATTGCTATCGGCAGGAAATTAGCTCGGAACATCGATGTAGAACTGGTCAGCTAAAATATACGTCCAAAAACCATCGCGACAGTCGAAGGAGTGATTGCTATGCATTGTCATGATTCAGGTCTCAAAATAGAAATTCCGTCAGACGCGAAAAAAATTGTCCTGGCTGGCAATCCCAACGTGGGCAAATCGGTCTTTTTCAATGCCTTAACAGGCATGTATGTGGATGTTTCCAATTATCCGGGAACAACTTTGGAAATTTCCCACGGTAAATTCGGTAACGATGTAGTTATTGACACACCCGGAGTATACGGTATCTCATCTTTTAACGACGAAGAAAGGATTGCCCGGGATATTATTCTTAATGCCGATGTGGTTATCAACATAGTGGATGCCGTACACCTGGAACGAGATTTGTTCCTGACTCAGCAGATTATAGATACGGGTGTGCCCGTAGTAGTAGCCTTGAACATGCTGGACGAAGCTGAAAGACAGGGGCGGAAAATAGATGTTGACCTGCTCAGCGATCTGCTGGGAGTCCCTGTTATTCCCACGGTAGCCACGGAAAAGATCGGCCTGGAGGAGCTGAAAAAGAAAATATGCTGCGCCCGGCAAGGAAACATTGACCATGAGCTGCAAAAACAACTGAATACACTTGTTGACAGGGTAGGCAGCCAGGGCGAAGCTTTACTTATTCTTGAAGGAGACCCAATTATTGCAGAAAGGCATGGTATTGCGCCGGGAGATAAAAGAGAAGAGCTTTACATTAAAAGGCGTGAAAGAGTTAACGACATTGTCAGCCATGTTGTCAGTGAATCCAATAAAGGAGCATCATTTTCCACCATTTTGGGCAGATTGATGATCAGGCCCTGGACAGGCATTCCGCTCCTCATACTGGCTCTGTGGGGAATGTATGAGTTAATTGGTGTTTTTATTGCCGGGACGGTAGTTGGATTTACGGAAGAAACTGTCATGCAGGGCATGTACGAACCTTTTATCAGGGGTTTGGTTTCTAAAATTTTCAGTGAGCAGTCAGTTATAGGCACTTTATTAATTGGAGAATTCGGTGTGCTGACCATGACAGTAACATATATACTTGGCCTCCTGTTACCACTTGTGGTCGGATTTTATCTGGTTTTATCAGCTTTTGAGGATTCCGGTTACCTGCCTCGCATCGCTACTCTGACTGACCGTATATTAAGCGGCATCGGTCTAAATGGAAGGGCCGTTATACCCATTATTCTGGGTTTTGGTTGTGTTACGATGGCGACCATTACTACCCGTTTGCTGGGTTCCGACAGGGAACGCAGAATCGCCATTTTCCTGCTGGCCATGGCTATACCGTGTTCGGCCCAGTTAGCTGTAGTTGTCAGTATGCTGGCGGGCATGCCTGCAGCTTATGTAGGGGTTTACGTTGCCGCAATTCTGACTTTGCTGGTTACTGTAGGAACGATCATGAACCGTGTTTTGCCGGGAAGATCAAGCGAATTCTTAATTGATCTGCCTCCGCTGCGGGTGCCCAGGTTGAATAATGTTGTTACCAAAACAGTGACCAAATCTTATATGTTTTTGAAAGAAGCCACGCCTCTCTTTGCATTAGGCGCCTTAATTGTTGGTATCCTAAACGTGACAGGTATATTACGGGTTTTGCAAGGGCTTTTATCACCCCTTACAGTGGGATGGTTAGGCCTGCCTAAGGAAGCTGCCAATGCCTTTATCATGGGTTTTGTGCGCCGGGATTTCGGCGCTGCCGGTTTAGCAAGTTTAGACCTTTCTCCGTCCCAGACGATAGTGGCCCTAATCACCATTACAATATTTGTGCCCTGCATTGCTTCAGCTATGGTTATTTTTAAAGAACGTGGCAAAAAAGAAGCTGCCATAACCTGGATAACCATTCTGGGGATTGCCTTCTTTGTTGGCGGAATAGTCAATCAGTTGTTTAAGTTATTCAGCGGTCCCAAGGCCTTTGTTAGCGGTGGCAGTATTATCCTCGTTTTCCTGGCAGTAATGGCAATTGTGTCTGTGGCCAACAAAATAATTCCTTCAAAAACCTTAGAAACTTAGTGTAAAGGAATGTTGCCTATGCATGGAGAAAACATTAAAGTAACCTGTCCGAACTGTAAAATTCTTATTTCAGATTCAAAAACAACCAGATGTCCCCGCTGCAATACCCTGCTTATCCAGCCGGGGTGCAAGGGGAACTGTTCGCAGTGCCTGATTAAAGAAAAATGTTCTTGAGGTGGTTTGCCGATGACTCATACTATGGAAGATATAGCCAAAAAACTGGCGGAAAAAGATTACAAACTGACCCCGCAACGGAAAACCATAGTGGAGGTTTTTCGGGCCAATCCGGACCGTCATTTAAGCGCCGAGGATGTTTATGGAATCGTAAAAGCAACGGATCCGGAAATAGGTATGGCCACTATATACCGTACTTTAGACCTGCTGTATGAACTTGATGTTCTACAGCGGATGGACTTTGGCGACGGGCGTAGCAGGTATGAATTAGCGCAGAATGAAGTTCACCATCACCATCACCTTATTTGTACCAGGTGCGGCAGGGTGTTGGAATTTGAGGATGATTTGCTGGAGTCATTGGAAGAAGCCATCGCCAGGAAAAGCAACTTCAAAATAACGGACCATCACCTCAAGTTTTACGGGTACTGTGAAAAATGCCGGTAGAGCACTAGAACTTTAGTTCGTCGAACATGGTCCGGAAAAACTGCGCTGTTTTGGCTGACCGGTGTAAAGTACGGACTCCCTGGACAACTACAACTGTCGGAGTGGTATCGCTTTTTACTTCTTCCACATTGAATTCAACCATTACCATGGCAGCGTTGCCTTCCATAGGTTCTCTGACAATTCTGGCAGTGCCTTTAATACCTAGCGCAATGTCCGGACCTTCCAGCACAGTAATAAAGGCTTTCCCGTTTATTTTAATGTTTTGCGTAGTCTGGTGGCCTTTCATAAGGGCCATACGGACAGTTTTATTATCTTTAGCAGTTAACAGGTGCACGGGCAGGGCATGAGGGTACCCGTCTTCCGAGATGGTAGATACTATAACCGTGGTTGCTTCCTGTTTAAACAGTTCAAACAGCTCAGGCGGCAATGAATCCCCGATGATTTTGCTCATTCTGTAACCCCTCCCAGGTTATATATTGTAGGTGAATTGTATTCCCAATATTCCATATAATTTTATTATAAAGTTATAGTTACAAGAATGGGAGGTATTTTTGGAAAAAAGACCGGATTTTCGACCATCATTTTGGATGGCTGTTTTTCAGAACCGCCGGGACGAAAAGGGGAAGAAACCCGACAATAGGATGGTAAATACCTTATAATTAGCGAAAAATCCGGTGAATAGTTGAATAGCTATTCCGCAAAATGTGATGTGGGCAGGGGTAGTTTGATATGGATGTGGTAATCCAAACAGTTAACTTAAACAAGAAATTTGACCGGGAAATCCTGAAAAACATTAATTTCACCCTGAAAAAAGGGCAAACACTGGGCCTGATCGGCAAAAATGGGGCCGGCAAAACAACACTGATAAAATTAATACTTTATAAAATCTGTTCAATGCACCTTTTTCCGGTTGAGTATTTCGTACAACCCCATAATAATGAGGAAAAAGCCGAAAACTTGGCGAAGATTTTGGGCCGATATATAGTGCGCAAGATATGAGCCTCCCACGGCTCCAATAACGCTGGTGACGGCCAGTGAAAAAGCCAGTCTTGTATCTACGTTTCCGTGTCTGTAATGGGTAATGACAGCCACGAGGGAAGTGGGGAGGAAAGAAGCCAAGGATATGCCCTGGGCCATGTGCTGGCTAAAGTTCATAGTGATGATTAATGCGGGGACTAACAGTGTGCCGCCTCCTAAGGCCAGACCGCTGATAACCCCGCATACCAGGCCAAGCAGGACAAGCGCCATCACATGACCATCCTTATTCCTGCGGCAAGAATAAAAGCGCCGAATATTTTTTTCAGCGATGCCGCCGGTATATAATTCATCAATCTGGCGCCCAGGTAACCGCCTATCATGCCACCAATGGCAACCTGTAGAGCAAGATAGATATCCATACTTCCGTTTATTCTGTAAACAAACGAACTTACTAAAGCCGTTGGCAGGATAATGGCCAGAGAAGTCCCGTGCGCTTTGTGTTGACTTACGCCCATGAGCGCAACCATGGCCGGAATAAGAATCGTTCCGCCACCGATGCCCAATAACCCGTTGATTACCCCTGTCAATATACCCACTACTGGTATCATTATCCCATGTGCTATCCGCAAAATTGTTCCCTCCTGATTTACCGACAAATTCATTTTGCCACATTGTCAAAGATTTATTCTAAGTTTGAAAAAGAGGTGAAAGTTGGATTATAATATAGATATATTTAGTAATGGAGGCGATACTATGGCTATTTGGAAATGTGCAAATTGTGGAGCTATCCGCGAAGGCAGGTGTAAACCTAGGAAATGTGCCGAGTGCGGTGCATCCGACAGTTTTAAAAAAGAAGAGGAAAAGAAGTAACGGTGACGTCTGTCACCGTTTTCCAATATAGATAGGGGCGGGAGGTACTGAGGGATGCGTTTCCTGTTTTTTTCTGTTTCTATTGGTGCCGGACATGACCTGGCTGCCCTGGGGTTAATGGCTGAAATTAAAAACCGGTTTCCAGGCGCTGAAACAATGTTGGTAAATACCTTTGATTATATTAACCCTACCCTTAATAAGGTCATAGTAGGCAGTTATATGGAGTCGTTGAAATTCAGCCCCAAAATATGGGGAAAATTATATGCGCAAGCCGAAGAGGGTGATCAGTTTATAGATTTGCGGCAAATTCTCCACGGACTCTGGTCCAGCAAGCTGGAAAAATTGGTTGACTCTTTTGCACCTGATGCTGTTATCTGTACCCATGCTTTTCCGGCCGGTATGCTGTCCATGCTTAAAGGCAGAGGACTGCTAGACGTGCCTTTATTGGCTATTTTGACCGATTATACCGTCCATAGCTTCTGGCTGCATGACCACATTGATACTTATATTATTCCTACCGAAGAACTGAAATACCTGTTTATCAGGCATGGAATAAAGGCCGAAAAGATAAAGGCCTTTGGTATCCCGGTGCGGCCGGAATTTTCTCAACTGCCCTCCAAAGAAGAGGCCAGAACGTCAATGCAATTGGAGAACAAGACTACTTTTCTCGTCATGGGCGGCGGGCTGGGCCTGGGAGATGTAAAAAATATAATTGTCGAACTTGGTAACTCTGATTTGGACATCAATATTATAGCTGTAGCCGGTAAAAACCATAAACTGCAAACAGCTCTTGACCTTTTGCAGACCAAGGCGAATTTGAAAGTTTTCGGATTTACTGAAGAGATTCCCAGATTAATGGCCGCCAGTGACGTGATAGTGACCAAGCCCGGCGGACTGACCACGGCAGAAGTTTTAGCCACCGGGATCCCGATGGTTATAGTGTCCCCGTTACCGGGCCAGGAGGAGAGGAACACGGAGTTTTTGTTGAACTGTGGCGTGGCGGTAAAGGTCAGAAAACTGGATCTATTAATTCCCACTGTCAAACAATTGCTTGAAAACCCGGTAAAAATCAAACAGGTTAAGGAAATGTGCCGGGTGTTGGGCAGGCCAAAGGCAGCTGCCGATACGGTAGATTACCTGTTAAACCTGGTAGAAAGTAAATAAAATGTGCCAACTGTAAAAAGGATTTCAAACATAGTAAGGAGAAATAAGAATATTATGAAAATTAGCCCAAATTGAGGTGAGCATTGTGGCCAATTATAATTTGCAAGCCGCTTATGAGGTGGCAGTGGACAAGCTGGGTAAAAAAAGTCCCCGGGAGATTGCTGTGAACAGTGATACATTATATGATGAAGCAACAAACACTTTTAAGGTAAAATATATCAATGAAGATTATCTGGTTACCTATCCTGACGGCAAGATTAAATTTGCTGATAAAGACGGGGAAATCCCGTTAAACGTGCAAATCCTTATACTGCATTACCTTGTTACGGCAAACGGTGCGCCTTTGCAGAACAGGCTCATTTCTTTTAAGGAACTGCCTGACGGCGCTATTTATATTGAACCTTTTACCAGAAGGGCAGTTAACCCCATGCTCAGCGCCTTTGGAAAAAATCCTGAAGCTTTTGCTGAACTAGCTGAAAAAATTGGTGGGCAAAGACAGTCACTGGGTGATGTCAGCGTTACTATTCATGTTTTTCCCAGGGTACCGATTACGTATGTAATTTGGGCTGCGGATGATGAATTTCCCGCATCCGGCAATATTCTTTTTGACGCCTCTGCATGTCATTACCTACCAACAGAAGATTATGCCCTGGTATCCAGCCTAGTTGTTTATCAGTTGTGCGGTATGTTCAAACAGAGGCAGAGTTAATTTGTTTTTCACATTATTTTTTCTTAGATTTTTGTAGCTATCTACGAGGAATTATTTTAATTTTGTTGAATTAATTAGCATAGCATAATACAGTCTGAGGGGTATATATGAAAAGGAGAAGTGTTGACTGGTACATCTTAATTCCCGTGCTTCTTCTCGTGAGTACCGGTTTAATTATGGTGCTTAGCGCCAGTTCGGCTTTTGCTTCGGCTAAATTCGGCAAACCCTTTTTATTTTTTTACAAGCAAGCAATTTGGAGCTGCTTAAGTATATGCGGCCTTATCTTTGCAGCCAATTTCGAATACAAGAGGCTAAAAAGATTGGTAGGTCCCGCTTTGTTTATAACCTTGTTATTGCTGGTCCTGCTGCTAATACCGGGTGTTGCTGACACCAGAAATGGCGCCAACAGCTGGCTGCAGTTGGGTCCGGTATCCTTTCAGCCCTCGGAATTAGTAAAATTGTGCACTATTTTGATTTTGGCCAGGGTCCTGGCCAATAAGCAGGATAAAATTTCTTTCTTTCAGGAAGGTTTACTGCCGCCTATTTTTATTATTGGCGTGATTTGCGTCCTGATTGTACTGGAGAAAGACCTTGGAACTACGATGGCTTTGGCTTTTACTTCTTTTGTTATGCTTTTTGCGGCCGGGGCCCGGTTATCTCACTTGACTCCGCTGGCGCTGACGGGCGCTGTGCTGGCCAGTGCGGCAGTTTTTAGTGAGAAATACCGTTTAGCCAGATTTATTGCTTTTATGAACCCGTATGCAGATCCCCGGGGTACCGGCTATCAAATAATACAGTCCCTGTATGCTATAGGATCGGGCGGCGTGATGGGTGTCGGACTAGGGCATAGCAAGCAAAAGTTCCTGTACCTGCCTGAATCTTATACCGACTTCATTTATAGTGTCCTGGCAGAAGAACTCGGGTTTATCGGCGGTTTATTCATTATTATTTTATTTATCATAATATTGGTTCGGGGCCTGCGCATCGCATACAATATTGGCGATTCCTTCGGCAGCCTGTTAGCCATCGGTATTACTTCCATGATTACCGTTGAAGCAATTATGAATATTTCCGTTGCCACCGGTTCTATGCCGGTAACAGGGATTACACTGCCGTTTATAAGTTACGGTGGATCATCATTGTTTTTTAAAATGGTTGGCGTGGGAATACTTTTAAATATATCGAAGTACTGTCCGGAAAAACAAGCAGCGGTCAAGGAAACAACTGTTTTAACCGATTATTAGTTATAATTAGAGGAGAAGGCTGCCCTTAGTAGGTAGCCTTTGCTTTTAATATCCAGTAAAATTAGTTTAGTTCTTTTAATTTCAAATGGAGAAAAACAATGCGAAAACAACTTGATTTCAACATTAATCGAGAACGAAAAGAAGTTTTTGCGATAATTAATTATCTGGAAGAACGGCTAAGGGGACATGTCGGTTATGAGACTGCCATAACTATGGACTTCCTTGAAGAACTGGTTATTCGAGCGGTTACTTACCGGCATTTTTCCCGGCATAAATTAACAGACGTTATCTTCCCCGGAAAACTGTCATATATGGAAGCTTGCCCTGTCCCGGAAAATCTTATGGATAGTATTGCACTGGAAGTGGTGGAAAAATTTTCCTGGAAGTGGGACGATTATCTCACCAAACATGAGTTTCCTGTGATCTTGGGTTTGATTCACGAGTGTTTTCTCGAAAAGAAAAATCAACGGAAGCCAACAGGCATATATTATACTCCAGAGCCGGTTGTACATTACATGGTAAATAGAACCCTGCAAGCTTTTTTCGCAGACCTGTTGAACAAGATCAGGAAGGACAGGGCTGATTATAGAATTTTGCAGGAACATTTAACCAAACTAAAAAATCATACTGTAATTGACCCGGCCTGTGGTTCGGGCGCCTTTCTGGTCTATGTTTTTCGGCAATATCTGAAATTTTATCAGCAACTGGGAGAGATATTTTCATCTGCCACTCCTCTGTCAGGTGAAGTGAGGCAGGGAAATGTAGTTGTTCCCGAAAATCTTTCCTCTCATATAATGGATAATCATATTAGAGGAATAGATGTTGACCCTGATGCTGTACGTCTGACCAGGCTGGCCCTTTACTATTACGGTATCAACCATTGCGCCGGAGATTTTAAAGGTTTTTTAAAAAGTTTGGAAGTCGCGGTGCAATGGTCCAATACACTTGAAATCAGCCCGGAAAGAAGAGTCAAATATGACCTGGTAATCGGTAATCCGCCTTACATCGCTAACAAAAGCATTCCTGCAGGACTCAAGAAAAATATAAGGGAGCTTTTTTCCACAGCCACTGGCCAGTTTGATTCTATCGTTCCTTTTATGGAATTTGGCATCAAGTCTTTAAAACCCGGCGGGATATTAAGTTATATAGTGAGCAACAAATTTATGGTGGCCGATTATGGTATAGAATTGAGAAGGTTGATGCTTAAGGAAACTACATTGAAAAAACTTGTTGATGTATCTGCGCAAAAAATCTTTGCTGACGCATCGATTTACCCTGTAATTCTGATTCTTGAAAACCGGGCGCCGGGAAAAAATTCCGTTGTTACTATTATTGACGGAATTGTTCTGCCGGGGAAAAATAAAATAGAAGAGCAAAACCCGAATACAATTCCCCAGGATTTTTTTCTGAACTTGGGCCCATCCCTGATCAGTACCGGCATTTCCCGGGGAATTTTGCCGGTCATTGAAAAAATTAACGCCTGGCCCGGCCGGCTCAATACAAAAGATATCCATTGTGGAATTGCGACAGCAGGTTTCGGTAAACATATTACCGGTGAACCTGATAAAAGAACAGAATGGTTTCGGATTCTTTTGGCTGGGGACATTAATAATTACAGAGTAAAGGAAACCGATAAATTTATCAGCGCAGTTCATGTCAGTAAACAACAGAATAAATTGTTTAGAGAAATAAAACTGGTTGTTCCCGGCATTGCCCGCAGATTAAAAGCCGCCATTGATTTTCAAGGCAGGGCTGCAGGCAGGGTATATTTTATCCCGTTGGCCGGGAACGGATACAATGTTGATAAACTCTACTACCTATTGGCATTGCTAAATTCATCGGTACTTGAATTTTATTACCGGGTACTTTACTGGCCTGTACACCTGGCCAGCGGTTACATGCGGATTAACAGCACCTACCTGGTCACTTTGCCCATACCCTATTGGGAAACCGGAGAACCGGAACGCAGGCCTGATGTAAGAAAGGTCATTGATATGGCCAAAGAAATTACTCAATGTGCCGACGATAAACTAACTGCCTTGGCTTCCGAACTAGACCGTTATGTTTTCGGAATATATGGTCTCGACCATATGGATGCGCAAAAAATCCTGAATTTCCTTGAGGCAACTGCTGGACGTAGAAGTCAAAAATTTACGCGAGGTGACAAAAGTAAAAACCCACGTGAGGTGACAGGAGAAGACAGAAACTTAAATGAGGTGAAAAGATGAGGGAAAAACTATTGCACTCCGATATTAAATTCAAGGGTAAGGTGCTTGAATTTAGACTGGATACGGTTGAGCTGGTCAACGGCAAAACGGCCACCAGAGAACTGGTAATTCATCCTGGCGCCGTCAGCATTGTCGCCCTGGACGGTGAAGAAATAATCATGGTCAAACAATACAGGCATCCAGTCGGTGAAATCCTCTGGGAAATCCCGGCCGGAAAATTGGACCCCGGGGAAGAGCCGTTGCATTGTGCCCAAAGAGAATTATACGAGGAAACCGGGTGTAAAGCCATGGATTGGAAACATTTAAGCACTTTTTATACTACGCCCGGTTTCAGTAACGAAATTATGCACCTGTACCTGGCTACCGGGTTGGTCCAGGAGGAGCAGTCATTAGACGAGGACGAATTTCTGAGCGTCGAAAAGGTTTCTTGGCAAGAAGCTATGTCGATGATTGCCCGTGGTGAAATCAAAGATGCCAAGTCCATTGTGGGGATTTGCCTAGCCTACGCTGTAAAGACCGGAAGAACCGCCCAGTCTTAGGACGGTTCTTCCAGTTTTTGCAGTTCATTCATCAGATCATCTAAATTGACTCCGTGGCCTCGGGCAGCCTGCCCAAGGGTTTCATAGGCAACACCGCCTCATCCAATGCAGCGCATGCCGTATTTCATGAAGATACGTGCTGATTCCGGGTGTTTCATGAGAATATCTCTTATCACCGTATTTTCCGTTATCACTTTTATCACCTCGGATTTAATTGCGCCGGGAGGTGGCAACCTCCCGGCAGGTGCGCTATTGTAAGGTATTTTCAGCCATCATGCGCTCGGCTTTCTCTATGGCTAACCGGACCAGGTTTCCGCAGTTTCTGCTGGATACTTCGCCCCAACCACTTGTGCGGACCGTGTCATAAACGCCTAACTCTTTGGCCAACTCGTACTTCAGAGTATCGGACATCAGACCACGTCTTCTGGCCACAAAATTACCTCCTTTTTAATGCGCACCCGTTATTATTGTTTTAAAAATGAAATAATAATATGAATAATAAAAGCTATAAGTTTTTGGTATCTTGGCGGAAGAAGGTTAAATAAAATGTAGTTTTTCGTGGAATACTTTAAATAAAGCAATTAATGATTGGAGGATTAACAGTGAATAAACTAAACGAAATGCATATAGCTGAACTGAAAGATAGCGAAGTAGCAGAACTGCAGAAGTTTGAAAAAAGTTTAAACAATATGCACCAGGGAGAAGAACTTTACGTACTGGTTTTGCGGCAATAACCCAAAGTGTTTCCAAGGGTCCGGCATAAACCTCTGACTATCATAATAAACTGTTACCACAAGAAAAAAAGGATAGGAGGGGGCTATATGGGGCCTAAAATTAATGCGGACCTTTGTGCAGGGTGTGGCAACTGTGTGGACGTATGTCCGGCAGATGTATTTGTTTTAAAAGACGGTAAAGCCCAAGCCGAAAATGAGGGCAATTGCCTGGAATGCGGGGCTTGCGCCGAGGAATGTCCACCCCAGGCAATAAATTTGGAAGAATAGAGGATATTAAAAAGGCTGCCCTTTCAGGCAGCCTTATTTATGCAATAACTTCCCAGTAATTTTTTTGCGACCGGTATGGTTCGATAATCATCTGGTTACCCGAAAGCCTGGCCAACTCCGGTTGGGTAGCCCTGGTGTCCTTTTCCGGCGGGCGGGTAATTTTATCGGCGATTCTAAGTTGGGTCGGTTCCAGACGATAGGCCAGTATAATAGCATTTTCATTTCCGGCAGCGCCGGCATGGGCAATCCCACGTAAAACACCCATCACAATAATATCCCCACCGGCGCAAATTTCCGCTCCGGGATTAACATCGCCCAAAACCACTAGGTTGCCGTGATAATACAGTTTTTGTCCTGAACGCAGGTTACGATGAATAAGTAGGGTATCTTCAAGCAAAGCAGAATTTCTGTTCACCGGTAACGGGGAATCGGTAGTTTGGAAACCCCGGCTGTGTAAACCGGCCGCTGATTCCTGCAGAGCAGCCCTGACCTGGTTGGAAACGTTATTTGTTTCCGGTGGCCATGGTATAGCCGGAGCATGAATCATACCATGGCTACAACAAAGCTGTTCCAGTTCAGAAAAGATGGAGGGATCATATCTTTCACCGGCAAATATTTTAAACTTGGCATTTTTAAAAAATCCCGGGCTGGCTAAAATTTTCGCTTCTAGATCAGCTTTTATGGTGCCAAGTTCTGTTTCAGGGTCAATGCAGATCACTAATCCGTTTATCGTTCCTTTAATATTAACGCTTTCTTTTTTCATTTTAACCCCCTGATGAGTTTTTTAGTGCTGCCGTGTCACTGCATGTTTCGACTTAAAGCAAGAAATTCCCTGCAATTTTTATACATATTTACATATATATCAACTCTTTATTCCAGAAAGATTCCTGTAGATGAGCCAAAAATTTTCCGCTGCATATCAAGTTTTGGGGAAAAATTACGATATATTTTTTGGTGACTTGTTAGAAATTCTTAATAGTTATTCTTTGGTAAGTACTTTTCATATTCCGTTTCCAGGTTGGCATCGTAACCACAAACCCGGTTCCGCCCTGTATTTTTGGCATAATACAGGCTACAATCAGCCCGGTGAATCAGCATGGTTTTGTTTATGTCAGAGGTATATTCGGCCACACCGACGCTGACCGTAACCGGGCTTTTAAATATACCTCTGCGGTCATTGGCGGTGGTTTCTTCAATTTTAGCCCTGATACGCTCGGCAATCCTTTCGGCAATTTTCTGGGTACAATTGGGGAATATAATGGCAAATTCCTCGCCGCCGTAGCGGCAGACCGTATCTTCCGAACGGACATTGCTTTTCAGGATTTTGCTGATTTCGTGTAAAACCTGATCGCCGTATAAGTGTCCGTAAGTATCGTTGACTTTTTTAAAAAAATCGATATCCAGTATAATTAGTGATAAAGCCGTACCGTTGGCCGCTGCTTTGTTGATTTCTTCATCAAGTTTCTGCTGAAAATATCTGAAGTTAAACAGGTTCGTACAGGGGTCTATGGTAGCCTGCTCTTTCATAGCATTAAAAAGCTGGGCATTGCTGATTGCAATAGAAGCCTGACTGGCCAGCGCATTTACAAGGGCAATTTTATCCGGGGTCAAACTTTTGTTTTGATACATGGAATGAATATTTACAAATCCTATGACTTTGTTCCGGGAAACGAGAGGTACACTCATCAGCAGGGGAATGTACAAGTTGTTTTCTGGCCCGAAAAAGGAAGGACTTTTTTTCTCCATAACTTCTTTGAAAGGGCCCGTATTGATTCTGGCATAATAAATATAAAAGTTTTCTATATCTTTCGGGTCGAGGCCATAACTTTCTGCTATACGCAACGTTTTATCCTCCTCGTTTACCAGCGCTATGGACACGCCCTGGGTATTGACCAGCGTGGTCATCACCTGGAGAATGAGGGGAAGAATTTCCTGCAATTCAAAAGTTGATGTCAGAGCCGTATTTATTTCCCGGAACAATTTGGCTTCGAATTCAGTGCGTTCCAGTTTGTTCTTTACTGCTTTTAATTCGTTCTGCAGGGCGTTAAACCGCGCAAGAAGGCCTGTAGCCCTTTTAAATAAACCCCTGGCCTTTTGTTTTTTACTGCCGGTCGCGGTCAACGAGAATCACCCCTAATCAAAAACCTTGTTTCTATATATTTCTACAATATCCTGAAATAACCTCTTAAATCAGAGATAATTTCCTTTGGCAGGTGCAAAAATTATGGGAGAAATTATGGAGAAAAAATTCATTGTCAGGGCCGACCTGTACGGTATAATTGCTTCAAATGAAAAACAGAGTTTTTGGCTGCCCAAAGTCCGGGGTTTGCTGTATTTTGATAACCACTTTCTGCATTTTAAAGGGAAGCAGGAGCATGATGAGTTTAAATTAGGTTTTTTGAAAATAATCAAAGTAAAAATGGTTTCTTTGAATCCTGTGAAAAATCAATGGATTTCCGGTTTTTTTGGTTCGCCGTTTTTTTTATTACTCTGGAACCCTTTCTGGAACCGGTGGGTTCTCAATATAACCTATCTGGACGAAACAGGACAACCGATGGAGGTATTTTTTAAATTAAAAACAAAAGGTTTTACTGTCACCACCCTACAACTTTTAAAAAGCTACCTGGAGGCAAATAAATAATTGTTATCGTCAAATACCCATTTAATAAAAATAATTTATTAACACCATAAAGGACCATACACAGGCCTTCTTGAATACTATAATAAAAAAGTAAGTTACTGTACATACTGCAAGTTATACGACAATTCGAGAAGGTGAAACCTATGCTTCAGGATATCTTTAACCTTACTGAATTTTGTGTCATAACATTTCCTAATACACAGTCGGCGCTGCAGGCGGAAAAAATTCTCACTGAGGAAGGAGCGGAATTTGTCCTTATTCCTACGCCCAGAGAAATCTCGGCCAGTTGCGGGCTGGCGGTTAAATGCTCCCGCAGTAACAGTGAACGGTACCTGCAGATTTTGAAAGCCAAGAGGGTTCCCTGCGGGGACACACATTACTTCAACAGACCGCCACGCCGCTAAATTTATTGAAAAACTCCCGGTAACGGGAGTTTCAGTTTGTAGACAAAGTCAAATTAGCACTATTGAGGGGAGCTTAAATAATTCCTCGGCTCCAATATTTTCAGGCCGGTCTATAGGAGGGGTGGGCGGGCGCTCCGCTACCATGGAGCTTTATGCTGCAAAACCTTGCCAAGAAGGCAGTGTTCACGAACTCGATGGCTCATAATGATTTCCTTGACAGTTAGGCCGCCTCCTGTCCAGGACACTCAACCTGAGTTGAGTGTCGGACTTTCCGGCGGCCTTCGCCATCTTCAAACATGCGGGAACTCTCTGCCTTCTTTTCTGCGGCTTTGCAGGCGCAGTCGCTCCTTAGCTGTAGCCTGAGCACCCCACCCACCCCTCCATAAAAAACGAAATTAGAGCCTCGCTCCGGAAAATATTTAAGTTTCCCAAATTTATCCGTGAGACCTTTGTCGACAGCCTGAAACTCCCGGTAGCGGGAGTTTTTTGGGCCGGAGTCAATTCGGCCCTGGCTATATTTTCTTATACTTTAAAAAAGGGTTTTGTCGTTTTTATAAGAAATTATTTTCATTAATAAGCTTGGCAAAGGTGATCGTATGAAACAGAAGATTCTGGTTGTGGATGACGACCCAAATATCTGTGAGCTGCTGGTTGTTTACCTGGAAGAAGATTTCCGGGTCAAGACTGTTTTTGACGGCAATAATCTGGAACAGGTGATCTCTGAATACCGGCCTGACCTAATTTTGCTTGATGTGATGCTGCCGGGAAAAAACGGATTCGACATTTGCCGAGAAATCCGGGACAAGTATGAAATACCGATTATATTTCTTTCTGCCAAGGGGGAGGAAATTGACAAGGTATTAGGCCTGGAATTCGGGGCCGATGATTACATAACCAAACCTTTCAGCCCGCGGGAAATGGTGGCCAGGGTGAAGGCTGTTCTCCGCAGGGCCCAGAACCGCAGCGGCAAAAAACGGGACGAACTTATTTTTCCCCACCTGGTTATCGATTTGGAAGCCCGGACGGTACAGGTTAATAACAGCTATGTAGATCTGACGCCCAAGGAATTTGATATCCTTGTTTTAATGGCCCGGCACAACGGGAAAGTCTTTACCCGTGAAGAAATACTGAACCGGATCTGGGGTTACGATTTCGCCGGAGAAACCCGGGCCGTTGATTCACATATCAAGAGGATCAGGCAAAAGATTGAAAAAATTCCCGGAGCTCCGGAATACTTGCACACGGTTTGGGGCCTGGGGTACAGGTTTGAGGTGCCGGAAAATTGATAGGTGATAAGCTGTTCAAAAAGATGATTGGTACCTATGTGGTTATTATATTGGCCAGTTTCACAGTACTTGGATTTTTAATGACGATCCTGCTTACGAATTATTTCAATTACAACAAACGTTCCGAATTGATTGTCAAAGGTGCGGATATAGCCGAGCTTATCAGGCCTATTTTATTGGAAAATAAAGACCCAACTGATCTGGTCGCCTGGTTGAACAGAGCAGACCGCAATCTTGGGACAGAAGTGTGGGTCATCCGTCCCAACGGCACGGTAATTACAGCCTCGGCTCATCAGTGGCGCCATGAAGGCGACCGGATAAACGAAGAAGAAATCAGGGAACTCCAGAAGGGCAACGTTGCCATTAGAGAAGGGCAGTCACAATTTTATTCAGAACCCGTGATCTGGGTAACGACACCGATCAAAAACGGCAATGAAGTAATTGGCGGAGTAATTCTTTATTCCCCTGTAATAGGCATCACCGAAACGCTGAAAAAAACCTGGCTTTTGTTTATCTACGCTGCCTTTGCAACTTTGCTGTTTTCGGTGCTGGTGGGCTATTTCTTCTCCAAAAGCGTTTTTGCGCCGCTGGAAGAAATGGATTGGATCGCCCGTAAAATTGCGAATGGAGATTTCAGCGAACGCCTGGAAATAGTTTCCGCAGACGAAATCGGGACCCTGGGCAGGTCAATTAACTATATGGCCGATAAACTGGAAAAGCTTGAAAAAACCAGACGCGAATTTTTGGCCAATGTTTCTCATGACCTCCGTACTCCCTTGACTTCCATTCTGGGATTCGTTGAGGCCCTGCAGGACAATAAGGATAAGAATCCTGAAACAAGGGCCCGCTTTTTAGATATCCTTCATTCCGAAACCTCCCGGTTAATAAGATTAGTCAACGACCTGCTGGATTTTACAAAAATTGAAGAAGGGGTCCTGGAATTGAATAAGCAACCCGTAGATATTGCTGAACTGGCCGGCAAAACGCTGGCTAAATATCAGCCCATACTGAAAGAGAAGGGAATCAGGACTTCTTTTGAATCAAGCGGAAATGCAATAGCCCTTGTGGACAGCGACAGGCTGGAACAGGTATTGACAAACCTCATGGATAATGCCGTGCGGTATGCCAGGAATCGAATTGTATTAAAGGTTTCGCAGGAAACCCAAGAGATCGGAATTACCCTCAGCGATGACGGGCCAGGCATTCCCGGGGAGGATCTACCGTATATCTGGGACCGTTTTTACAAGGTCGATAAATCAAGGGCCAAGGGGGCCGGTGGTACCGGTTTGGGTCTGGCTATTGTAAAAAGATTAGTTGACGCCCATAATGGGTCCATTGATATAGAAAGTCAGCCAGGTAAAGGAACAACTTTTATAATAAAACTGCCTGCAGGCGGGAAAAATTTATCCGGCACGTAATTCAGTTCCTAAAGTATAAGTATAAAAGAAGCAGCAAGGTGAAAAGATATAGCCTGAACGGAGGCGTTTTTTATGAAGGTATGGAAAGTTCTTTTCAACCTGTTGCTGATATGCTTTATTCTTTTATCTGTCACCGGTTGTTCCTTCAGTGTAGGTTCTCCGCAGCGGAAACCGGAAATAAGTAGGGAAGACGTCAAGGGCATGGTAAAAGAGGAAGTCAATTCGGGCCAAACCAAAAGACTGATCGAAAACGCAGTGGCCAAACAGCAGATGGAAGATCTGTTAAAGTCGCCGGAGGCCATGAAACTGCTTCAACAGGCCGTAATGGAAAGCTTTGCCGCTCCTAAAGTAGGAAAAGAATTACAGAAAAATATGAGCGCCACACTGCAAACCCCGGAAATTCAAAAGCTTTTTCAGGAGCATATCCAAAAAGCCCTGACTACACCGGAAGTACAAAAAAGCCTGCGTAACGTGGTCCAGCAATCCATTATGCAAATAGTACAGGGCCAGGGTGGTGGCGGCGGTGGTGCCGGTGGTGGCGGTGGAACTTAGGAGGTTGTCTGGAAGGCAGCCTCTTTAAAATACCCTTTTTCTAGGGCTTGGCCGCATTGAACCATTACTTTGCCCCCGGCAATTACTGTATCAATATTTAAGTCCTTATCTAACAGGACCAGGTCGGCATCATAACCAACTTTGACTTTCCCTTTACCGGCAAGTTTTAACAGGGCTGCTACATTGCAGGTAATCAGTGAAATGGCCTCTGGAAAGGATAAAATGTTTTGTTTGATTAATTCGCGCACATCCTTCCATAATACTTCCACCGATCCCACCGAAATGGACTCCATGTTGCCGGCGGAGTCGAAATGTGGCAGACTGCCGTTGCCGTCCGAACTTACTGTAATCTGTTTAAGATTGACCTTTGTGTCTATCAGGTATTTTACCGCCTGTACCACGTGCAGGACCCTGGGCCCGTCATCCCTGGGATTGATGCCTGCTGTCAGATCAATATAGCCGCCCTTTAAAGCATAGTCTATAGCCTGGTAAAAGAGCCTGTCCAACCTGTTTGTATG
The DNA here is from genome assembly GCF_059412445.1 of Thermincola sp. GK-1. NCBI lineage: Bacteria > Bacillati > Bacillota > Clostridia > Eubacteriales > Thermincolaceae > Thermincola > Thermincola sp. GK-1. Next base: position 120,681 of record NZ_JBSQAT010000003.1, on the reverse strand, counting down.
AGTTGGGTTAAACTGAGTAATTGGCAGATCGGTATTATTTATCACATCAAATAATAACTGTAGTCCTTTTTTTCCTTCCCCTACATGAACGTGTACTATGCCGGCTTTGCCGCTCAGAATACCTCCAACCCTGGCTTCCGCCCCAAGTTTAGCCAGCATTTCCAGGGTTGGTTGAGCGGAGCGGTGATCAGAAATAGCGATTTCCCCGCAGCCGATAACCTTATCAATTAAAACCAGGTCGCTTCTCAAACTGTCAGTAAAAGTTCTGGTCGGTATCTCGTAGGCCCCGGTGTAAATATAAGTGGAAATTCCTTCCTGTTCCAGGCCTCGTGCTTTTGCCAGCAAACCGGCCACACTCCTGCTGACCCCATCTACTCCCAACAGGCCAACTACTGTGGTAATGCCATTGGTGGTCAACTGGTGGAGCTTGATTTCCGGTGTCCTGCTGGCCGGGCCGGCCTCGCCGCCTCCACCGGCAATATGGACATGCTGGTCTATGAAACCAGGTACAACATACATATTATCGGCGGCAATTATCTTTGTTTCCACCGGCAGTCCCGATACATTTATCAGGGCGCCTATATGAATGATTTTCCCGGCGCAGATAAGGATATCCACCTTGCCCATGTCTTCCGGAGCGAACAGGTGGCCGTTTCTGATTACCGTAAACATAAGCTACCTCCGTCTGTGGTTATCCAAATCTTCAGCATGGTATTATTGTAGGCGAATTTAAAGAAAATTATTTAAATTCTGCAAAAAGCTCTGGAAATTTTCCGCCGGTTTATGTAAAATAAAATTAACAATAACAATATTTTACTGTTCTGGGTGATGATAATGCTTGTTGACAAAAGTAAAACCGTGTATCTAAGGCGTTACTTCAGAATCCCGGCAGACATGTCTGTGGAATTTAATATAATGAGATTTCAAAAAAGAGATGTCAAACACCTGATGGATAAAAAGGGGTTCGGACAATGCCGTGACCTGGGTGAGGATGGCCTGAGCTTCGTTTCTCAGTTGAAATTGCCGATAGGTATGGTTTTGCGGGTTACTTTGCATTTACCGCACCTTGGCGATGAACGTGTGCTGGCCCGTGTTGTCAGGTGTGAACCTGTCATGGAAGGAAACCTTATTGCCGTACAGTTTTTCAATATAAACGACCGGCGCCGGGAAAAAGTGAGGGCCTATATCGCGGAAGAAACAAAAAAACAATATAAGTTCCTGAATCATTTATAACATTTTGTGCCTGGCAGGGCACTTTTTTGTTTGCTTCCTGATTCCTAACTGGTATACTGAAGATGGATAAAGGTATAAGTCTTGTCCAAACAGTGGAAAAATATTGACTGGTAAATTTGCGATAAAGGAGCATTCATGTTGGAACAGGTAGTCTTATGGAAATGCGGCGACTACGACCCAGAACTTTTGAAAGAAGCCCTTAAACGATGTTTTACCTTGCTGGGGGGCCTTGATAAATTTGTCAGGTCCGGCCAGACCGTTTTCTTAAAACTGAATTTGTTGATGAAAAAGAAACCGGAAGATGCCGTCACAACACACCCGGCCGTCGTGGAGGCCATGGTACGCCTGTTGCAGGAACGCGGCGCCACGGTCATTATCGGGGACAGTCCCGGGGGGCCTTATAATCAAATGGCTTTAAAAGCCGTTTACAGAACAGCCGGAATTGAGGAAGTGGCCCGTAAAACCGGTGCTACTCTGAACTTCAACACCCAGGAAATTGATGTACCTTACCCGGAAGGTAAAATTATCAAACGTTTTACCCTGATTAAGCCCCTTGTCGATGCAGACATTTACATATCCTTGTCCAAGCTGAAAACACATATGATGACTAAATTTACAGGCGCTGTGAAAGTTAATTTCGGGGCCATTCCCGGCATGCTGAAGGCAGAATACCATTTTAAAATGCCCAGGGTAATGGATTTTTCTGAGATGCTGCTTGATTTAACGGAGTGTCTAAAACCTACCCTGAATATCATGGACGCCATAGTTGGTATGGAAGGTAAGGGCCCTTCAGCAGGGACCCCTAAGAAGGTAGGCGCCCTTTTGGTCAGTACCAGCGCACCGGCCCTTGATGTGGTGGCGGCTGCCCTGGCGGGCATAGAACCTGTTTCTATACCAACTGTTAAAGCGGCAGAAAACAGGGGTCTTCCGGCTTCCATAAACCAAGTGGAACTTATGGGCTATAAACTTACCGATTTTAATATTCAGCCCTTTGCTCTCCCTGACTATACGGGCGAAGCCAGATTTCCAATTCCCGATCTTCTGAACAGGTTTCTGGAATCGTGGCTTAAACCAAAGCCGGTTTTCATGGAAGATCAATGTATCTTCTGCCGGGAATGCATAAATAACTGCCCGCCAAAAGCTTTAAGCGCGGGAAATAAAGCGCCGGAAATAGACTTAAACAAGTGTATCCGTTGTTTTTGCTGCCAGGAATTATGCCCCCGCAAGGCCGTGGATATAAAGAAATCACCCTTAGCCAGGTTACTGTTTAAGTAACTTTATAATTTCATGAAAAGGAGAGAAGACCTTGTTAGTTTCGGCAGAATGTATCCCGTGCTATTTGCAGCAGGCTATAAATACTTTGGAAAAAGGAGAAGTACCCAGGGCAAAATGGAATGAATTACTCAAGCGGCTGCTCCCTTTGATCAGTTCCCTGCCTGATGATAAAACACCGGCGGAAAATTCAACGTTGGTAATTCACCGGCTGGCGGAAATGCTTGGCGGTAATGACCCGTTTTTCAAGGCCAAAGAGGAATCAAACAAACGGGCCCTTTCTTATATTAAAGACCTCAGGGAGACTATTGCCGGGTCTGAAGACCCCTTGTTTACAGCCCTAAAAATTTCGGTGGCCGGCAATGTGGTCGATCTGGGCCTTTTTGATGACTTTGACTTGACTCAGGCCCTGGAAGATGCGCTTAAATTTGATTTTACCATTAACGACTATGACCGGTTTAAACAGGATATTGCCAAGGCTGAAACAGTATTAATTATCGGGGATAACAGCGGCGAAATTGTCTTTGACAGGCTTTTAGCCGAACAATTAAGGGCAATGCATAAAGAAGTTTTTTATGGGGTAAAGGGCGGATTCATCCTTAATGACGCCACAATCCAAGACGCCAACACAGCCGGGCTCCCGGAGGTTGCCCGTGTGATCACCAATGGCAATAGTTACCTGGGCACAGTAGAAAAATACTGCAGTGAGGAATTTTTAACGGTTTTCCAAAATGCCGATACGGTCATCAGTAAAGGGCAAGCTAATTACGAATCCCTGGAAGGCACAGTTCTGGCAGGGGAGAAAACCTATTTTCTTTTGAAGGCCAAATGTCCACTGGTGGCCAAGCACCTGGGTGTCAGATATGGTGCTATTGTGTTTAAGAGAAATGCGGTGGACAGTGAACAGTTGACAGTTAACAGTTAACAGTGAACAGTGAACAGTTAGTGTAAATTTTTTAAACCGCAGAATCCACAGAGGGCCCAGAGAAATATTTAAGCGGTTTCACCATCACAGTATTATTTAAATAATTTAATAATCTTTACAAAGAGAGCCGTTATCCCGGCGGCCATCAGGGGGCCAACGGGAATACCTCTGAAAAAGACGATGCCGATTATTGACCCCACTACCAGGCCAACCAGTAGTTCCGGATCCATTTTCAGCAAATTAAGACCCTGGCCGTTCATATAGGTGGCGATGGCGCCGCCCAGGATGGCTAGGATTCCCGAAATGGTGATAAAACTATTAGATATATCTTTTATAGATACCTGGCCGGTAGCAAAAGGTACCAAAACGGAAATGGTTAGAAATAAAAGGCCTAATTCCAGGCCTCTGCGTTCCAGAACAGGGAAAAACTGGTGGAGGTTAAAGAGTTTTAGAACCAGTAAAATACATGCTGCCGTCGCGATAATATTGGACCTACCAAGGATGCCTATCAGGATCAGGGTAACCAGAAGGGCTTCCCCCCACATAAATTAAGTCCCCCTTGAATTATATCCTTACCATATAACCTATGAACTCATTTTAACTTATGCGCCTCTAACAAATGATATTCTATTCTTAGCTTTGAACGACCAACCCACCGCCGTTGTATAAAAATTACCAGTCCGAGCTATAATATTGTTGCACCGGGTGGCATTTTATGATAAAATAACCAATGGTGTTAAATACACACGTCTCCTTGATTTACGCCGCGGTGCCGGGTCTCCGGTCCGGCGTAGAAATGAAAGAGGCGGAGGATTAAAACCAGTTGAGAGGAGGTGAACCTTGTGGCCGTTATTTCTATGAAACAACTGCTGGAGGCCGGGGTTCATTTTGGTCATCAGACCAGGCGTTGGAATCCCAAAATGGCTCAATACATCTTTACTGACAGGAACGGTATCTACATAATTGACCTACAAAAAACAGTAAAGATGGTAGAAATTGCTTATGAGTTTATTAAAAATACTGTTGCCGAGGGAAAAACAATTCTGTTTGTCGGCACCAAGAAACAGGCGCAGGAAGCAGTTAAAGAAGAGGCTGAACGTTGCGGTATGTTCTATGTCAATCAACGTTGGCTGGGTGGTATGTTAACCAATTTCCACACCATCCGCAAACGTATCAACCGTCTTCAGGAACTGGAGAAAATGGAAGTTGACGGAACCTTTGAAGTCCTGCCCAAGAAGGAAGTAGCTGCGCTCCAGCATGAAAAGGAAAAACTGCAAAAGTTTTTGGGCGGTATCAAGGATATGAAGGAACTACCCGGCGCTCTGTTTGTAATCGACCCTCGTAAAGAGCGTATCGCTGTAGCCGAAGCCAGAAAACTTGGCATACCTATCGTAGCTATCGTTGATACCAACTGTGACCCTGACGAAATTGACTATGTCATACCCGGAAATGACGATGCTATTAGAGCAGTTAAGCTGTTGACGAGCAAAATGGCTGATGCTGTTTTGGAAGGCAATCAGGGCCAGGATGTAGTCGATGAGGAAACAGCCGCTGCGGAATAAAGGTAAGGGTGACCGTTTAGGGGGAGATCCCTAACCGTCACCCTTATTTAATATATTTGCCTTTTTAAAAATAAGGAGGTCTTTTGCATGATTACAGCTGCAATGGTAAAAGAATTGCGTGAAATTACCAACGCCGGAATGATGGACTGCAAAAAGGCTTTAATGGAAACCAACGGTGATATGGAAAAAGCGATCGAGTACCTGAGAGAAAAAGGCTTGGCCGCTGCAGCCAAAAAGGCCGGCAGGATTGCTGCAGAAGGTATTGTTGATTCCTATATTCATGCCGGAGGAAAAATTGGCGTATTGGTAGAAGTAAACTGTGAAACTGATTTCGTGGCCAAGACAGATGAATTCAAGAGCTTTGTGCGAGATGTGGCAATGCAGATTGCTGCTGCCAAACCCGAATATGTGCGTAGAGAAGAAGTGCCTGAAGAAATTGTTCAGAAGGAAAAAGAAATTCTTAGGGCACAGGCATTAAATGAAGGCAAACCGGAAGCTATCGTAGACAAAATGGTTAACGGCAGGATTGAGAAGTTCTTTAAAGAAGTTTGCCTCATGGAGCAGCCGTTCATTAAGGACCCTGACTTAACTATTGAACAACTTTTAAATGAAAAAGTAGCTAAAATAGGCGAAAAAATCTCTATTCGCAGGTTTGTGCGCTATGAAATGGGCGAAGGTCTTGAAAAGAGACAGGATAACTTTGCAGAAGAAGTTGCCGCCCAAATGAAAAAATAAGGATGGACGAAAAAGGGAACACGTTGAGGGCTTGGGAACTCTTGCAAACACAATGTTGTTCTCTTTTTTTCAAAAAATATAATTTCCCGAAAAAGGATTTTTGAGCAATGTGTAGAAAATAAATCTGCATATAGGCGGGAGGGCTATAATTTCATGGAGCAACCCAAATATAGACGCATTGTGCTTAAGTTGAGCGGCGAGGCGCTGGCAGGCCAGCAGAAATTTGGTATCGACCCGGATGTGGTCAATTCCATTGCTGAGCAGGTCAAAGAGATCAGTTTGCTTGGTGTGGAAGTGGCCATCGTTGTTGGCGCAGGAAATATCTGGCGCGGTATTGCCGGCAGCAGTAAAGGAATGGATAGGGCAACGGCAGATTATATGGGCATGCTGGCGACTGTCATCAACTCAATGGCCTTGTTGGATGCCCTCGAAAAAATCGGGGTTGATACACGGGTCTTAACGGCTATTGAAATGCGGGAAGTAGCGGAGCCCTATATCCGCCGCCGAGCTATCAGGCATTTGGAAAAGAAAAGGGTCGTCATTTTCGGCGCCGGAACGGGAAATCCCTATTTTTCTACCGATACGGCTGCTGCTTTGCGGGCCGCAGAAATTGAAGCTGATGTTATTCTTATGGCTAAACAGGTAGATGGCGTCTATGACAGTGATCCCATGAAAAATCCGAACGCCAAAAAATTTTACGAACTTGGTTATATTGACGTACTTAACAAAGGCCTGGGGGTTATGGATTCCACCGCTACCTCCCTGTGCATGGACAATAAAATACCGATTATAGTTTTTAACCTGAATGTACGAGGCAATATCAAAAAAGTAGTTATGGGAGAAAATATAGGTACTTATGTCGGGGGTGAATTAAATGGTCAAAGACATAATTAATGAGGCAGAAGACCGGATGAAGAAAGCTGTTGAAGCATTGAGGAAAGACCTGGCCACCTTGAGAACCGGTCGGGCAACTCCGGCTTTACTGGAAAAAATTCAGGTAGATTATTATGGAGTACCAACCCCGATTAACCAAATGGCCAAGGTATCTGCTCCCGAACCCCGTTTGTTGGTAATTCAGCCATGGGATAAAAGTGTGTTGGGAGAAATCGAAAAGGCTATTATGAAATCAGATTTGGGGTTAACCCCGAACAATGACGGAACAGTGATTCGTCTGAATATTCCGCAACTTACTCAGGAGCGCCGGGCTGAACTGGTAAAAATCTGCAAGAAAAAGGCGGAAGACGGTCGGGTGGCTATCAGAAACATTCGACGGGATGCTAATGACCAGCTTAAAGAATTTGAAAAATCTGGCGATATATCTGAAGATGATAACAGGCGAGGGCAGGAAGAAATACAGAAGCTGACCGATAAATATATAAAAGAGGTAGACCAGTTACTGGAACATAAAGAACAGGAAATTATGGAGGTCTAGTCTTGCACGGAGGCACTGCGAAGGATTTGCCTGACCTTATAGGATTCGATATTAACGAAGCTTTGGAGACTTTGGACCGGTTGGGTTACAAAGTTAAAGAAGTGCAAGTAACGAAACCTATTTTTGCAACAGAGCCAATTGGGGGAGCTAAGGTGGTGCGCCTCAAACCAGTTGGGGACAATCTACTCCAGGTTGTTGTTGCATACCAGGATTATCTGAAAGGAGGTGCTTAGAAGCTATGGCATACAAAATTACCGATGAGTGTGTAGCTTGTGGTACTTGTTTAGACACCTGTCCTAACGGTGCTATTGAGGAAGGTGATATCTACAAGATCACCGACGCATGCGCTGACTGCGGCGCCTGCGCTGAAGCTTGCCCGACAGGAGCCATTGTAGAAGAGTAGTCTTCAAACCCCCTCCTTTCCGAGGGGGTTTGTTTTAGCCATATAATTCCTAAGGAGGCACTATGTGTATGGGTTTTTGGAACAAAATTTTTGGCAAATCTCGACCGAACCCGGCGGAAGAAAAAGAACTGCTAGCTGCTATTGATATGAACAAACTTCCCATGCATATTGCCATAATTATGGATGGCAACGGACGCTGGGCAGCCCGCAGAGGGTTGCCGCGGGCTGCCGGGCACCGGGCAGGTGTAGAGTCGCTAAGGGATATCGTGAAAACCTGTTCCTCCTTGGGAATTAAATACTTAACCGTTTATGCTTTTTCTACCGAAAATTGGAAGCGACCGCAGGAAGAAGTTAATATTTTAATGGATTTGCTGGTAGAATATTTGGGCAAAGAGATGCGGGAACTGCATCAGAACAATGTTAAAGTGAGAGCTATTGGCCGGATAGAAGAGCTTCCTGCCAGCGCTCAAAAGGCTCTGTCGGATGCCTTTGAGCTGACCGGTAATAATTCAGGCTTGACCCTTACCCTGGCTTTAAACTACGGTGGGCGTCTGGAAATAGTGGAAGCTGTACAAAAGATTGCGGGTGAGGTCCTGAAGGGAAAACTGGATCTTAAGGCAATCGATGAAAAAGTGGTTAACGAGCATTTGTATACCGTTGGAATGCCGGAACCGGACCTGGTCATTAGGCCTTCAGGGGAACTGCGGATTAGTAATTTTCTGCTGTGGCAGATAGCTTACTCTGAACTGTGGTATTCGCCGGTTTTGTGGCCCAGCTTTAGAAAGGTACATTTGCTGCAGGCGATTATTGATTTTCAAAAACGCCAGCGCAGGTTTGGTGGATTATAAGAAAGTTAAGAGGTATAATTATGTTACTTTACCGGGTTTTAAGTGCTGTTATCGGAATACCCATATTGCTTTTTTCTGTATGGCTGGGTGGTTGGTACCTGGCTGCTGTGATAACGGTTTTAGCGGTAATTGGCGTATTGGAATTTGCCAGAATTGCCGAGGGTATGCAGGTCAAAGTCTGGGTACCCGGAATGTTGATAGGAGTTATTTTATTCATCCTTTCAGTTTTGTTTCCTAAAAAAATTAAGCTGGCACTGGTTGTTACCATAATTATTTGGGTCTTTTTATGCCGGACTGTTATCGGAACTCGTTTTAACATATTAAACGGCGCCCTATCCCTGACAGGGACAATTTATCTTGGTTGGTTACTAAGCCACATTCTGTTATTGCGTGCGTTGGAATTCGGTTTTTATTTGGTTTTATTTGTTTTTATGGCCACGTGGTTTACAGATACAATGGCTTATTTTGTTGGCTCGGGGATAGGCCGGCACAAGCTGGCCCCTACCATCAGCCCCAAAAAAACAATTGAGGGGGCTGTTGGTGGGCTAATTGGCAGCACTCTGGCCGGACTTTTGATGTCATTTTTTTTAAAAGAAGTTCCCATGATACACTTGCTGGTTATTGGATTCTTGGCCGGTATTGTGGGGCAGGCAGGCGACCTGGTTGAATCGGCTATGAAACGAAAAGCAGGGGTCAAAGATTCCGGAAACCTCATACCGGGGCACGGGGGAGTACTTGACCGTTTCGACAGCATGTTATTTACTGCGCCCTTGGTATACTATTATGTTCAGTTGTTTATAATAAATTGAGGTGACTTTTTTTGAAACACCTGATAAAAAATCTTTTTGTCATCCTGATTATAGTTTCAGGCACATACCTGTTTTACCGGTACATATTACCGTATATTGTACCTTTTGTTATTGCCGGCGTATTGACTGTTTTTATTGAGCCGCTGGTGCGCCTGCTGCAGTCCAAAGCAAAACTGCCAAGAGCGCCGGCGGTGATAATATCATTGATACTGATCATTGGTTTGACAGGTACTTTATTGACTCTGTTTGTTGCTCGGCTGGTTGCAGAGTTAATAGAGTTTTCTTCTTCCTTGCCCATGTATACGGAAATGCTGGCTAAAAACATCGTTCATTTACGGGCAACTGCCGAAAGTTTTTATTTCAGCCTACCCGCTAGCCTGCTGGAGTTTATTGCCAACAATATGGGGACAATCGAAAAAAACATTGGCGCTTATTTGACCCAATTGCAGGCTTTTACTAAGGAAATGTTGAACCAATTTATTATTCTTGTTTCTTCCGTCCCGGGAATTTTGGTGATAATTTTTGTCAGCCTGATTGCCACTTTTTTTATGGCCAAGGACCGCCGGGTTATTATAGGGTTTTGGCTGCGTATAATGCCTGAACCTTGGGGGTCAAAGACCATTCAGGTTTTAAAGGATGTGAGTGCGGCCCTTTTCGGGTACGCCAGGGCCCAGTTGATTTTAATAAGTATAACTTTTTTCAATTCATTAATTGGGCTGGCTATTATTGATGCGCCATATATCCTTTTGATGGCGGCAATGATCGGGGTTTTTGATCTGATTCCGGTGTTAGGTCCGGGTACTGTTTATATACCCTGGATCATATGGGAAATAATTAATAATAATGTTGTATTTGCTGTAAAACTGGGTGTGGTTTATATTATAATAGTAATTATCAGGCAGGTATTGGAAGCTAAAGTGGTGGCCAATGCGATGGGTTTACACCCTTTAGCGACTTTAATTTCCATCTACGTTGGTCTGCAGATTTTCGGTCCCCTGGGACTTGTTTTGGGGCCTTTGTTTTTGATAGGATTGAAAGCGCTGGCCAAAGCGGGTATTGTTGATTGGCCTTTAGGATAAAATACTACATACGTGGGGAGAAAAAAACGGTGAAAAATATTGCTATTATAGGAAGTACCGGTTCTATAGGCACCCAAACACTGGAAGTCATAGATTTATTTCCAGATCATTTTAATGTAGTTGCCCTGGCGGCCGGTTCCAACACGGAGCTGCTGGCAGAGCAGGCGGCCAGGTACAGGCCCCAACTGGTTTGCATAGGCCAAAAAGATCTTTATCATGACCTGAAAGAAAAAATAGGGCATCTGGAATGTAAAGTTACCGCTGGCCCGGAGGGGCTGGTGGAAGTTGCTACCTTTAGCAAAGCAGATGTAGTGGTTACATCTATTACAGGCGCTTTAGGGCTTGTTCCGACGGTAGAAGCTATAAAATCCGGCAAAAATATTGCCCTGGCTAATAAGGAAACTCTGGTTGCTGCCGGGGATATCGTGATGGCTTTGGCCCATGAATACGGGGTGAAGATACTGCCAGTCGACAGTGAACATTCCGCCATCTTTCAGTGCCTGAACGGGGAAGATAACCGGCGAATCAGGAAATTAATCCTTACGGCGTCGGGGGGGCCTTTCCGGGGAAAAAACCGGTCGCAGCTTGTTCATATCGGTCCGGAAGATGCCTTGCGTCATCCTAACTGGTGCATGGGCGCTAAAATTACTGTTGATTCCGCTACTTTAATGAATAAAGGGCTTGAGGTTATCGAAGCCAAGTGGTTGTTTGACGTGGATTTATCCAACATTGACGTGGTCATTCATCCCCAGAGTGTAATCCATTCGATGGTCGAGTTTGTCGATGGTTCCATAATCGCACAGTTAGGACTGCCGGATATGAAGTTACCTATTCAGTATGCCTTAACTTATCCGCAGCGCGAACCTAATAATTTTCCCCGGCTTAATTTGAGCCAAATCAGAAACTTAACCTTTGAAGAACCGGACAGGCAGACTTTTTCCTGCTTGGATATAGCCTTTGCGGCGGCTAGGAAAGGAGGAACCATGCCGGCGGTAATGAATGCAGCCAATGAAGAGGCAGTGGCGCTCTTTTTAAAGAAAAAGATAAAGTTCCTCGATATTTCGAATATAATTCTCAAGGTGATGGAAAGACACCGGTTGATAGAAAAGCCGCAGTTAAGCCAGATTCTGGAATGTGATGCCTGGGCCAGACAGGAAGTTTACACGTTGCTGTAAGCGACATTTTTGACAGCAAGGAAGGTGGGATTTATGTTAGAGTCTTTTTTGCATACTGTTATTTACACAATATTACCGGCTATAGTTGTTTTCGGCATGATGATTATTTTTCACGAGTTGGGCCATTTTTTGGTGGCCAAGTTGATGGGGGTGCAGGTTTTCGAATTTTCTATCGGCTTCGGACCCAGAATATATCGGTTTGTTAAGGGCGAAACTTTCTACACTTTAAGGGCACTTCCTTTGGGCGGTTTTGTCCGCATGGCCGGTATGGATGCGGAAGAGGATAACCGGGAGATGGAAAAACGGAAAGAACTATGTGCTGAGAAGGGCGTTGATTTCGATTTCTGCGTTGATCCCGAACGGAGTTTTAACAACAAAGGAGCGCTCCAGAGGATTGCTGTAATTGCAGCAGGTCCACTGATGAATTTTGTTTTAGCCGTATTTCTTTATGCGATTATGTATGCTTATATTGGGTTGCCGGTAAACGTAATTAAGGAAGTATCTCCCGGAAAACCTGCTGCCGCAGCAGGGATCAAACCAGGGGACAAGGTGGTGGCTGTTAATAATAAGCCCGTCCGAACCTGGGAGGGTCTGGTGGACGTAATTCATAACAGCGCCAATAAAAAAGTGACCCTGACAGTCGAAAGAGACAATCGCCGACAGTCTTTTATCGTTGTGCCGGAGTTAGACAAAACAAATAAAATCGGTCTCATTGGCATAGCGCCTGTTATAGAGAGACCGGGTATACTGAAATCCATAAGTTTGGGTACTGTCCATACCTACAGGGTTCTTGCACTGACCTTTGATTTTCTCGGTAAAATGTTTGCTAAGCAGGTGCCTGTTGAGTTGAGCGGTCCAGTCCGAATCACTATGGAATTGGGTAAGGCGGCGGAGATGGGCATTATGCCGCTTATTCAACTGGCAGGATTTCTCAGTATCCAGATAGGGCTGTTCAATTTGTTCCCCATTCCTGCCCTTGACGGCAGCAGGATTATCTTCCTGGGTATAGAAGGATTAAGGGGGCGTCCTGTCGATCCTTCCAAGGAAAACTTTATCCACCTGGTGGGGTTAAGCCTCCTTCTGCTGTTGATGGTGGTTATAACTTATAAAGATATTTTACACATAATCGGCTAGGGGGTGGGGATTTGCAGCGGAGGAAAACCAGGCAGATTTTTATCGGCAATGTGCCCGTTGGCGGGGACGCTCCTGTTGTGGTACAGTCCATGACCAATAGCGATACGAGGAATGTTCCCGGCACCCTGGATCAGATTCGGCGGCTGGCGGAGGCCGGGTGTGAAATTGTCAGGGTTGCCGTACCTGATGATGAAGCCGCCCAGTCTTTAAAAGAGATTACCCGGCAGTCACCGCTGCCGGTAATTGCTGATATTCACTTCGATTACCGTTTGGCATTAAAAGCTATGGACAACGGTGTCGCCGGGCTCCGGCTGAATCCGGGAAACATAGGGGGCCGCGAAAAGGTGCGGGCCGTTGTAAATGAAGCCAAAGGGCGGAAAATTCCTATCAGGATAGGGGTCAATGCCGGGTCGCTGGAAAAAAAGATTATCGAAAAGTATGGTGGTATTACAGCAGAGGGTATGGTGGAAAGCGCCCTCAACCACGTACATATACTGGAGGATTTGGATTTTTACGATATAAAAATATCTTTAAAGACTTTTGAGATTCCCTTGCTTATTCAAGCTTACCGGATGATGGCTGAGCAGGTGGATTACCCCTTACACATAGGGGTAACGGAGGCCGGTACCATAAGAACGGGAACTATTCGTTCAGCAGTGGGCATAGGCGCCCTGCTCAGTATGGGCATTGGCGATACGGTACGGGTATCTTTAACGGGCGACCCTGTGGAAGAAGTATGGGTTGCTTATGAAATATTAAAGAGTCTGCATCTTAGAGAACGCGGGCCTACAATTGTATCATGTCCGACCTGTGGCCGGACCCAGATAGATCTTATACCCCTGGCAGAAGAAGTGGAGAAGAGACTGCATAGCCTGGACAGGCCTCTAAAGGTGGCTATTATGGGTTGTGTGGTAAACGGTCCGGGTGAAGCAAGGGAAGCTGATATCGGGATTGCCGGCGGTCGGGGAGTGGGAATACTGTTCCGTAAAGGCGAAATAATCAAAAGGGTTAAAGAAGAAAACCTCCTGGATGAACTTATGGAGGAAATTAAAAATATGTGTAGGGAGGAGAAGGAATGAGGGCATCAGAGATTCTTGCGCCAACCCTGCGTGAAGTTCCGGCTGAGGCAGAAGTTATCAGCCATATTTTAATGTTGAGAGCGGGTTTCATCAGGAAGTCCGCATCGGGTATTTATACATATTTGCCATTAGCCAATCGGGTCATTAAAAAAGTATCCCAGATTGTAAGGGAGGAGATGGACAGAAAAGGGGGGCAGGAATTAATACTGCCTATTATGCAGCCTGCAGAATTGTGGCAGGAATCGGGGAGATGGGATGTATACGGAGACGAACTTTTCCGGTTAAAAGACCGCCATGGGCGTTCTTTTGCCCTTGGTCCGACGCATGAAGAGATTATCACTGACCTGGTTCGCAACGAGATTCGGTCATACAAGCAAATGCCCATGCTTCTTTACCAGATACAAAACAAATACCGCGATGAGCGGCGGCCGCGTTTTGGCTTGATGCGCGGTCGGGAATTTATCATGAAAGACTTGTATTCCTTCGACCGCGATGAGGCGGGTCTGGACGAGAGTTATAACAAGATGTTCGATGCTTACACCCGCGTATTCAGCCGTTGTGGTTTAAAGTTTCGTCCCGTAGAGGCCGATTCCGGCGCCATAGGCGGGAGTTCCACCCACGAATTTATGGTGCTTGCAGAATCTGGCGAAGCGGCCATAGTTTATTGTACGGAATGTGAATATGCGGCCAACGTGGAAAAAGCAGAAGCCTGCTCTGTTGACACAGTTACACCGATGGACATGCTTCCTATGGAAGAAGTGGCTACGCCTAATGCGAGAACTATAGAAGAGGTTACGGCCATGCTGGGAGTAGGTCCGGAAAACCTGATTAAGACCCTGATCTATGAAACAGAAAAAGAAGAAGTGGTAGCTCTGGTCAGGGGAGACCGTGAAGTTAACGAGATCAAGCTGTTGAATGTTCTGGGGGCTCTGCATCTTGACCTGGCCGGCAGCGAGACCGTACAGAGAATAACAGGAGCCGAAGTGGGCTTTGCCGGGCCGGTAGGTTTGAAGAACGTCACTATTATAGCTGACCATGAAGTGATGAAAATGGTCAATGCTGTGGCGGGCGCAAACAAAACAGGTTATCATCTGAAAAACGTCAAACCCGGCAGAGATTTCAAGCCTGATATGGAAGCCGATATCCGTATTGTGCAGGCCGGTGAGCCGTGCCCCAGATGTAACGGCACCTTAGCCATGGCAAGAGGGATAGAGGTTGGCCAAATATTTAAACTCGGTACCAAATACAGCAAGGCGTTGGGGGCCAAATTTCTTGACGAAAACGGGAAGGAACAGTACATCGTTATGGGCTGTTACGGGATAGGAATTACCAGAACTGTGGCGGCGGCCATAGAGCAGAACCATGATCAGGATGGGATTATCTGGCCTATGTCCATAGCGCCGTTCCAGGTAATAGTAGTTCCCGTAAGTGCCAAATCTTCTGAACAGGTGGAACTGGCCGAAAGGATTTACTCTCAGCTACTTGAGGCCGGGATAGAAGTCATTATTGACGACAGAAGCGAACGGCCCGGTGTGAAGTTTAAGGATGCCGATTTAATTGGCTACCCGATCCGGGTAACGGTTGGGAATAAGGCTGTTGACGAAGGCAGGGTAGAGGTCCGCCTGCGCAAGACCGGCGACACTAGGGACCTGCCTGTAGAGGAAGTTGTCACTTATGTAAAAAATCTGGTGGACGAAGAAATGAAAAGGCTCAATTCATACCGCATAGAAGAATAAGCAGGGCATATCCAGTCTAATATATACCTGATACCGAATATTCAGGAGGTTAGGTATATATGGACGTGGCGGCAGTTATCCCTGCTTTCAACGAAGAAAAAACCATAGCCCAGGTGGTCAAAACGGTCAGGGAAGTTCCCCTGGTGAAGGAAATCATCGTGGTAAATGACGGGTCAACAGACAATACAGGAAGAATTGCCGAAGAGGCAGGGGCCCGGGTTATTAACCTGCGCAGCAACGTGGGTAAAGGCGGCGCCATGGTTGTCGGTGTGCGTTCAACGCAGGCCGGCATAATTCTTTTTTTGGATGCCGATTTGATTGGTTTGCAGCCTTCCCATGTTTATGACCTGATTAACCCTGTTTTGCAGGGTGAGACGGAAATGACCATTGGAGTTTTTGATGAAGGAAGATTTGCTACCGATTTGGCCCAGTTTCTTACCCCGTATTTGAGTGGTCAACGGGCGGTGAAAAGAGAAATTTTTGAAACGGTCTCCGGGCTGGATCTTTCGCGTTTTGGGGTTGAAATAGCCCTGACCCGTTTTGTAAAATCTGCAGGAATTTCCTTCAAGGAAGTAGAATTAAAACAAATGTCGCATTTGATGAAGGAAGAAAAACTGGGATTAATTAAAGGCTTTAAAGCCAGGATGAAAATGTATTGGGAAATTGCCAAGTGTGTTGGCCGTAATTAAATACTTAAGAATTGGCCTCATGCAATGGCCAAATACGGAGGGCGCCGGATGACATTTACAGAATACGATGTGGTTATGCGCATAGTATTGTCTTGTGTACTGGGCGGCCTGATCGGCCTTGAACGGGAAAGTTTAAATAAATCTGCCGGTTTTAGGACCCATATTTTGGTTTGTGTCGGTTCCGCCTTAATTATGATAGTTTCGCAGGAGATATATTTTCAGTACAGACATGATACGCCTATGGATCCGGCGCGAATAGCAGCTCAGGTGGTAAGCGGCATTGGTTTTTTGGGCGCCGGTACGATTATGCGGGAAGGAGCCACCGTTAAGGGTCTTACTACTGCCGCCACTCTTTGGGTGGTGGCAGGGGTAGGTCTGGCAGTCGGCGCCGGAGTTTATTTTGGGGCTCTGGTTACTACGGGAGTAGTCTTTTTAGCCCTGATTTACCTCGGAAAAGTTGAGAGACTGATGGCCGGGGTAAGCCATTATCAGTCCCTGCTACTGACCATTGATAACCGACCGGGACAGTTGGGAAGGATAGGCTGTTTCCTGGGTGACCACGGAGTAAATATCCATAATATTCAGCTTAAACAGTTAAAGGAAGGTCACCAGATCTTAATGGAAGTAGATGTGATTATGCCTCATGACCTGGACATGCAGGAATTGATGCATATGCTTGCCGATGTGCCGGGGGTACACCAGGTATCACACAATGATTAAATTGCCTTACAAAAGAGACAAAAAGATTCGGGGAGGATGTTTAGTGCCAACGGGTCGTGTGCATGGCGTGAAAAGGACACAAGCAAAAAACCTGTTTGATTTTATTGCCGAAGCTGATTTACCCGATGAAGTAAAAAAAGTTCTTTTGCAGGCTTCCGTTGCCAAGGTGGAAATAAGCAACGCAAAAAAGATGTGGCGTATTCACCTGACACTTCCGGAAATTGTAGAAACTAAACATTTAAAAGTTCTGGAACAACTGATTGCGCGAGAAATTCCACAATTAAGTAAAGTGGAATTTGCAATCAGTTTTAATTTGCCTGTCAGGGACCTAAAAAGCTTAATGCAGCAGTATTGGTCGCCAATGGTTGAAGAAATAACGGATCGCCACCCTATTCTCAACGGTTGGTTAAGAGAAGCGCGGTGGGAAGTTGACGATGATTTACTGCGCATTTTTGTAGGCGGACAGGTCGGTTTGGAAATATGTGAACAGAAAAAAATCGGCTACACAATTGCCGCAAACATATTAAAAAAATTTGGTCTGGAAGTTAAAGTATCATTGGAGCTGGACAACGATGCCGATCCTTTGCCGCAGGATTGGTTGGAAGAAGAGGAAACCTTAAAGGCCCAGTTCCGGGAGCAAATAAAAATTCTGGCTTTCGCCAAGAAAAATGAAAAGATGTCCGGAGACAATGAAAAGAAGCCGGCAGCTTCTGGTGAAATTCTGTTCGGAAAAGCTATCCGTGGAGAACCGATACCGATTAAAGACATCCAGGATGAAGAAAAAAACGTGGTCATTGTTGGGCGGGTATTTAACCTGGAAACCAGAGAGTTGCGCAGTGGGCGGCGTTTGGTAACATTTGACATTACCGACCTGACTGACTCCATCACGGTAAAATGTTTCGAGGATGAAAAAAGCGGACAGTTTTTGGGCGATGTCCTGAAAAAAAATATGTGGGTGAAGTTACAGGGTACGGTACAGTATGACCGCTATTCACACGAACTGATACTGTTGGTGCGGGATGTCAATAAAGCAGAAGCTGTGGTCCGCATGGATAACGCCGAAGAAAAAAGAGTTGAACTGCACTTACATACCAAGATGAGCGCTATGGATGGACTGACGGATGTAAAAGATCTGGTTGCCAGATTGGGCGAGTGGGGACATGCAGCCGTTGCTATAACTGACCACGGCGTGGTACAGGCTTTTCCAGAGGCCTATGAAGCGGCCCAGAAATCTAATGTCAAAATTATTTACGGCATTGAAGCCTATTTGATAGAAGACGGAGCGCCGATTATCATAAATCCCCGTGAAGAAGCGGTAAAGGACGCTACATACGTGGTATTTGACCTGGAAACCACAGGTTTTTCTCCTGTCACGGATGAAATAATTGAAATTGGCGCCGTTAAAATCCATGGTAATAAAATTCTGGACAGGTTCAGCGCCTTTGTTTGTCCCGTCCGGGAGATTCCACCTGAGGTTCAGGAACTTACAGGCATAACTAACAACATGGTAAGTGATGCGCCGCCAATTGCAGAGGTACTGCCCAAGTTTATAGATTTTGTTGGTGATGCGGTTTTGGTCGCTCACAACGCCCAGTTTGATACCGGGTTTCTCAGGGCAAATATGGAGAAAATTTTAAACAGGACATTGGCGCAGCCGGTACTGGATACTTTGGGACTGGCCCGTGGTCTTTTTCCCGACATGAAAAACCATAAATTAAAGACCCTGGCCAAGGAATTTAACGTAAAGCTGGAAAGCCATCACCGGGCGGTGGACGATGCGGAGGCAACGGCCCAGCTTTTAATAAAATTTCTGGAAAGGCTGGCAGAGCACAATATTGACACCCTGGGACAGATTAATTCTCTGATAGGCAATATAAACATCGATCAGCTGCGTTCCCATCACGTGGTCATTTTGGTGAAAAACCAGCAGGG
This sequence comes from Thermincola sp. GK-1, assembly GCF_059412445.1. Lineage (NCBI taxonomy): Bacteria > Bacillati > Bacillota > Clostridia > Eubacteriales > Thermincolaceae > Thermincola > Thermincola sp. GK-1. Next base: position 101,918 of record NZ_JBSQAT010000003.1, on the reverse strand, counting down.
TCTAAAAAACCTGTACCAACTTGTTACCGATTCCCATTTGAAGTATTACCACAGGCATCCGCGGATACCTAAAAGCGAGTTAATAAAAAAACGCGAAGGATTAATCATTGGTTCGGCCTGTGAAGCCGGAGAACTGTTTCGGGCCCTGCTCGATAATGCGCCCCAGGAACGTTTGGAAGAGATCGCCGGGTTTTATGACTACCTGGAAATACAGCCTGTTGGCAATAATGAGTTTTTGCTCAGGGAAGGCCGGGTAAATTCTTATGATGAATTGAGGGAACTGAACAGGAAAATTTTTGAGCTGGGCCGCAAAATTGGCCGGCCCGTGGTAGCCACAGGCGATGTACATTTTTTGGACCCTGAAGACGCCGTATACCGTGCTGTATTATTAGCCGGGAAAGGCTTCGAAGATGCGGACAACCAAGCGCCCCTGTATCTGAAAACAACGGAAGAAATGTTGGAAGAATTCAGTTACCTGGGTTTGGAAAATGCCAGGGAAGTTGTCATTGAAAACCCGGTTCGTATAGCGGAGTCAATTGATTCGATCAAGCCGATGCCTGATGACTTCTTTCCACCGAAAATAGAGGGCGCCGAAGAGCAGATAATTGAACTTACGATTTCAACGGCTAAAAAAATATACGGAGACCCTTTGCCGGATATTGTCCAGCAGAGAGTGGATAAGGAACTCAATTCCATAATTACCAATGGTTTTGCTGTTTTGTACCTGATTGCTCACAAACTGGTAAAGAAATCCAACGAGGATGGCTATCTGGTTGGTTCACGGGGTTCTGTTGGTTCTTCTTTTGTGGCCACTATGACAGGGATTACAGAAGTTAACCCCTTACCCCCCCATTATATATGCAGAAACTGTAAGTACAGTGAGTTTGTTACCGACGGCTCTTACGGCAGCGGGGCTGATATGCCGGATAAGGACTGCCCTGTATGCGGTAAACCTTTGAAAAAGGATGGCCATGACATTCCCTTCGAAGTCTTCTTGGGCTTTAAAGGGGATAAGGTACCTGATATAGACCTTAACTTTTCGGGGGAATATCAGCCCAGAGCACACAAATTTACGGAAGAACTCTTCGGTAAAGGGTATGTTTTCAGGGCGGGGACAACGGGTACTATTGCTGACAAAACCGCTTTTGGTTTTGTTAAAAATTATCTGGAAGAGAGAAAAATCATCAAACGTAATGCTGAAATCACCAGGCTGGCATCGGGCTGTACGGGGGTTAAGAGAACTACCGGCCAGCATCCTGGCGGAGTCATGGTTGTACCACGGGATATGGATGTGCACGATTTCACTCCTCTGCAGTTCCCGGCCGACGACAAGACATCGGGAGTCATCACAACTCATTTTGATTACCATTCTATTTCCGGTCGGATAGTCAAACTAGATATCCTCGGCCATGATGACCCTACGGTTATAAAGATGCTGGAGGATTTAACAGGAGTGGATGCCAAGACCATTCCTCTCGATGAACCGAGGGTTTTGCAGTTATTTTCCGGTACGGAATCATTGGGTGTAACGCCTGATGATATCCGTTCCAATGTTGGTACATATGGCATTCCCGAGTTTGGTACCAAGTTTGTCCGGCAGATGCTAGAGGATACACGTCCCAAAACTTTTTCCGAACTGGTGCGGATTTCGGGTTTTTCCCACGGTACCGACGTTTGGCTTAATAATGCCCAGGATTTAATCAGAAGCGGGACCTGTACTCTTTCGGAAGCCATATCCACACGGGACGACATTATGGTATATTTAATTTACAAGGGCCTTGAACCCAGCCGCGCCTTTAAAATCATGGAAGGTGTGCGGAAGGGCAAAGGGGTGAAGCCTGAGGATGAGGAATACATGCGGGAAAACAATGTGCCTGAATGGTATATCGATTCCTGCAAAAAAATAAAATACATGTTCCCGAAAGCTCATGCGGTAGCTTATGTGATGATGGCATTTCGGATTGCTTATTTCAAGGTATATTATCCCGAAGCTTTTTATGCCACCTATTTTACGGTCAGAGCAGATGAATTTGATGCTGATATCATATGCCGCGGCAAAGAAGCAGTATTAAACAAAATCAGGGAAATTGAAAATAAAGGCAATGAAGCGTCTGCCAAGGAAAAGAACCTGCTTACCATTCTGGAAGTAGCGCTGGAAATGTATGTCCGGGGGATAAAGATAAGGCCTGTTAGTTTGGTTGAATCCACGGCTACCAGGTTCCTGATCACGGAAGAGGGTTTGCTGCCTCCTTTTGCCGCTCTGCAGGGCGTGGGGGAAGCTGCAGCCCGCAGTATAGAAAGGGCCCGGGACGAGGCCAAGTTTACCTCTATCGAAGATTTACGCACCAGGGCCAGAATAAGTAAAACGGTGGTCGAGGTTTTGCAGAATCACGGATGCCTGCGCAACTTGCCTGAAACAGACCAGTTGGCTTTGTTCTAACGTGGACTTGCCAATGCATACATTTTATGGTATAATAAAAAAGACTTAGCTGATTGGAGAACTGATTTTTCGCGAATCAGAGTGGGTTGAGCCCACTCTTTCATATTTCTTTTGGAAAATTACCGCTATGGAATGATCCTTTATGGGATAAGATAACTATTAAATACACATTTCACGGGTAAGGAGTGTAAAAAATTGGCAAAAAGTAAAATTGAAGATCTTGTAACGGAGTTGGCGGTGCCTATAGTAGAGAATGCCGGGATGGAATTGGTGGATGTGGAATATGTAAAAGAAGGCGCTCATTGGTATTTAAGGGTTTTTATTGATAAACCCCAGGGGGTAAGTCTGGATGACTGTCAGATGATTGCTCAGAGACTGGATCCGCTGTTAGATGAAAAGGACCCTATACCACATGAATACATGTTGGAGGTATCTTCCCCGGGGCTGGACCGGCCACTTAAGAAACCTGCAGACTTTGCAAGGTATGCCGGGCGCAAGGTGAAAGTTTCTACGTATGCTCCCATTGACGGAAAGAAAGAATTTATAGGGGAACTGAAAGGACTTATCGACAACGAAGTAGTCATCGGGATATCTGGTACGGATAAAGCGTTACCGCTGGATAAGGTCTCTTCCGTCAGGTTGGAGATAGAATTTTAAAAAATTCAATTGAATAAGGAGGTTTAGTAAACAAATGAATACGGAGTTCATCGAGGCCCTTGAAGAACTGGAAAGAGAGAAGGGCATTGCCATTGACGTTCTTCTGGAGGCCTTAGAAGCGGCGCTGATTTCTGCTTACAAAAGGAATTTTGGTTCAGCACAGAATGTACGAGTAGATATTGATCGGGAAACCGGAGAAATTAAAGTATTCGCCCGGAAAACCGTGGTCGAAAAAGTAGAAGACGACCGGCTGGAAATTTCTCTGGAGGAGGCCCAAAAGCGTGATCCCAGGTACGAGCTGGGTGATATTGTGGAAATTGAGGTTACCCCCAGGGATTTCGGCCGTATTGCAGCCCAGACGGCCAAACAGGTGGTTGTACAGAGAATCAGGGAAGCAGAACGGGGCATTATCTACGAAGAGTTTTCTAACCGGGAAGGCGACATTGTTACAGGTATAGTCCAGCGGCAGGATCCCAAAAATGTCTATGTGGACCTTGGGAAGACGGAGGCTATTCTGGCTCCCAGCGAGCAGATAGCCGGTGAAGAATACCGCCATGGCGACCGGATAAAAACCTACATAGTAGAGGTCAAAAAGACAACCAAGGGGCCCCAGATATTGGTATCCCGAACTCACCCGGGACTGTTGAAACGGCTATTTGAACTGGAAGTTCCGGAAATCCATGATGGAGTAGTAGAATTAAAATCTGTGGCCAGGGAAGCGGGCGCTCGTTCTAAAATAGCCGTTTACTCCAAGGATGAAAATGTTGATCCCGTAGGAGCATGCGTAGGTCCCAAGGGTATGCGGGTACAGACAATAGTGAACGAATTAAAGGGAGAAAAAATCGATATAGTCAAATGGAGTCCTGACCCTGCCAGGTTTGTTGCAAATGCTCTGAGCCCTGCAAAGGTACTGGATGTGAAGGTAAACGAAGCCGAAAAAATTGCCCGGGTTATTGTTCCTGATTATCAATTATCTCTAGCTATCGGTAAAGAGGGCCAAAATGCCAGGTTAGCTGCGAAATTAACCGGCTGGAAAATAGATATAAAAAGCGAATCACAAATGGCTGAAATGGCTGACAATGATGACTTGTTTGAGGAAAACGACGATATCACACTTGACAATCAGGACTATGCCGGGGAAGAATATTATGAAGATGAATATAACGGGGAATATGCCGAAGGAGAATACGATTACGACCAGGAAGACGGCGAATACCTTGGATATGAGGAAGGATATGACGAAAACGCCGGGTATGAGCAGGGGTATGAAGAATACGATGAAAACTATCCGGATGAATATGACTATACTGAAAGCTATGATGCCGATAACGATAATGAGGCAAACTATGAAGAAAACTACGAGAACCAAGACCAATGGCATGATGGTGAAATTGCGGAAGAACATGATGACGATAACACAGATATCGCTGCCTGTGATGAAGAAATAGTGACAGAAGAGGAGACCAAAGAGGCAAAAAAGACTAAAAAGAAAAAGAAGGGCAAGAAGGATAAAGACCCGGATTTCGAAGCTGAAGAAGATGATTTACCCGTGAAAAAGAAGCCCAGGAAAAAGAAAAAGGCGAAAAAGGACCTGGACTTTGAAGAAGAATTATACGATGATTATGACGATTATGATGATTAAACTGGCGAGCCTGTGAAAATGAACAAGGCTTCGAAAAAGAAATCTTAATGGGTGATGTTGATATGGCCAAAAAAATTCCCTTGCGCATGTGTGTTGGGTGCCAGGAAATGAAACCTAAAAAGGAACTGGTGCGTATTGTAAGAACACCGGAGGAAAAATTTGAGATAGACCCTACGGGTAAAAAATCCGGCAGGGGAGCGTACATCTGTCCTACGGGCGAGTGCCTGCAGAAAGCCATAAAAGGGAAAAGGCTGGAAAAGGCTTTTAAACAACCAATATCACAGGAGATTTATGATGCCCTGCAAAAAAACCTGGAGTTACGTCATGACACAAAAAGCTTATGATATGCTGGGCTTAGCCCAAAGGGCAGGTAAGTTAATATCGGGAGAAGCTGCGGTGGAAGCTAATTTACATAAAGGCAAAGGGAAACTGGTTATTTTGGCAAATGATGCGTCAGCCAGGACAAAAAACAAATTTATTCAATTAGCCGGATTGATGGGAGTACAACATATAATTGCCGGAGATAAAATGCGGTTCGGAATATCTCTCGGTAAATCTCCCAGGTCTGTTTTATGCATAACTGACGAGGGGTTTGCCCGACGAATAAAGGAATTATTTTCAAGTAATTTGTAATAGACATTTACGGGTGCCCACTATTTCGGGGGTGAATGTATGGCAAAGATGCGAGTGTACGAATTGGCTAAAGAGTTAGGACTGGAAAGTAAACAACTGATTGCCTTTTTGTCCCGTCTAGGGATTCAGGTAAAAAATCATATGAGCGCCCTGGAAGACGAAGAGGTGGCTAAGGTAAGAGCTGCGGCAGCAGGGAAAAAGGAAAAGAATGAGCAGACTGATACCGCGGCAGAGGCACCTAAAAAGGTTGAGGCTGTGGCTATAAAAGACAGAGAAAAGCAGGGCAACCAGAGGCCGCAGCCGGTAGGTCAGAAGCCGGTGGGTCAGGGGCCGCGGCCGGTAGGGCAGAGACCGCCGGGCCAGGCAGCGAGACCAGAAGGTAAAAGGCCGGCAGGTCAGGGGCCGGCGGGCCAGAGGCCGGCAGGTCAGAGGCCGGCGGGTCAGAGGCCGGCGGGTCAGAGGCCAGCAGGTCAGAGGCCGGCAGGTCAGAGACCGGCAGGTCAGAGACCGCCTGGTCAGGCAGCGCGGCCGGCAGGTCAGGGGCCGAGGCCGGCAGGCCAGAGACTACCCGGTCCGGGTCCTCAAGCAACGCAATCCGTAGCTGCAGCGCCGGAACAAACGGTTCGTGGCGAGCAGCGGAAAGACCGGCAGAAAAACTGGGAGCGACCGCATAGAGTGAAAGAAAAGGAAAAGCTTGAACAAAAAGTTATGGCTCCCAAACAGAAAAAAGACAAAGCTGAGGTCCAAAAACCTGCCGGCAGTCAACCGCCCAAACAGGTTAAACCTATTGAAATCCATGGTGATACCATTTCGGTTAAAGATTTGGCCATGAAAATGAATAAGTCGGCCGGGGAATTGATTAAAAAGTTAATGGGCTTGGGCGTAATGGCCACTATCAATCAGGAAGTAGATGTAGAGACCGCTGAAATTTTGGCCAACGAGTTTGGATTTGAAGTTGACATAAAAGTTGACGAGTCTACTTATGATTTTATTGAGGAAATAGAGGATGACCCGGCAGATTTGGTTCCACGTCCCTGTGTGGTTACTGTAATGGGACATGTCGACCATGGTAAGACCTCTCTGTTGGATGCCATAAGGGAATCCAACGTAACTGCCAGTGAAGCCGGCGGTATTACTCAGCACATCGGAGCATACCAGGTTGTGCATGACGGCAAAAAAATCACGTTCCTGGATACTCCCGGCCATGAGGCTTTTACTGCCATGCGGGCCAGGGGAGCGCAAGTGACGGATATTGCCATCCTTGTTGTTGCCGCAGATGACGGCGTGATGCCTCAGACCGTGGAGGCCATCAACCATTCCAAGGCTGCAGAAGTACCTATAATTGTGGCTATCAATAAAATCGACAAACCTGATGCTCGACCGGAACGTGTTATGCAGGAACTGACCGAACACGGACTGGTTCCTGAGGAATGGGGAGGAGATACCATTTGTGTTCCGGTATCGGCTAAAACCCGTGAGGGTCTGGAAAACTTATTGGAAATGATTTTGTTAGTGGCTGAGGTCCAGGAATTAAAAGCTAACCCTAAACGGTTGGCCAAGGGTACCGTTATAGAGGCTGAGCTTGATAAAGGCCGCGGTCCTGTGGCTACTGTTTTGGTTCAGACAGGAACTTTAAAAATAGGTGATTCCATTGTGGCCGGAACAGCCCATGGCAAGGTACGTGCCATGATAGATGACAAGGGACGCAGGGTTAAAAAGGCCGGCCCTTCCACACCCGTGGAGGTGTTAGGACTTTCCGATGTTCCGCAGGCCGGAGATATTTTCCATGCCGTGAAGGACGATAAGACGGCCAAAACTATAAGTGAAAAAAGATTGGCCAAAAAACGGGAAGAAGAACTTAAGGCGACCACTAAAGTATCCCTCGACGATTTGTTTAAACAAATTCAGGAGGGTAATGTTAAGGAACTCAATATAATTATCAAAGCTGATGTCCAGGGGTCTATAGAGGCATTGAAGCAATCCCTTATGAAGCTAAGTACTGATGAAGTAAGGGTTAATGCCATTCATGGCGGTGTCGGCGCTATTACAGAGACCGATATCATGTTGGCCTCTGCTTCCAATGCAATTGTTATCGGTTTTAACGTCAGACCTGACGCTAATGCTCGCAAAGCGGCAGAAACAGAAAAGGTTGATATCCGTCTTTATCGGGTTATCTATAATGCAATAGAGGATGTCAAAGCCGCTATGCAGGGTCTACTCGATCCTGAGTTCAAGGAAGTTATTATCGGCAGGCTGGAAGTCAGGGCTATATTCAAGGTGTCCAAGGTCGGTACAATTGCCGGGTGTTATGTAGCTGAGGGCAAAATCACCAGAAATGCCCAGGTTAGGGTTATCAGGGACAACATTGTTATCCATGAAGGAAACCTCGGTTCATTAAAACGCTTTAAAGATGATGTGAAAGAGGTATCGGAAGGCTACGAATGTGGCATTATGATAGAGAACTATAATGATATACAAGAGGGGGATGTCATCGAAGCCTTTGTTATGGAAGAGGTTACACGGGAGCTATAAGTGGAGAAGAATTAGGTTTTGGGGGTGGCAAATATGTCAGGCCATCGGGCTTCCAGAGTAGCAGAAGCGATTAAAAAGGAAGTTACCCAAATGTTGGGCGGCGAAATAAAGGACCCCAGAATAGGTTTTGTCACCGTAACGGGTGTAGAAGTGTGTCCGGATTTGCGGCATGCGCGCATCTATATCAGTGTGTACGGTAGTGATGAAGAGAAGGCACAGACTTTGCAGGCATTAAATAAAGCCAAGGGTTTTGTCCGGTCCGAATTGGGGAAGCGGATCAGATTAAGATACACTCCGGAAGTAGAATTCCGGTTTGATGAATCGATTGAACGCGGAGCAAGGATTATGGAGCTTCTAAATCGGGTTCAGAAGGATGGAGGCAATGATGAACAATAACCTGGATCAAGTGGCGGAGGCCATACGGAAGGCTAAACATATAATTGTTTGCGGCCATGCTATGCCTGATGGGGATAGTATAGGGTCTACCTTGGCCATGGGATTGTTTCTGAAGTCTATGGACAAAAAAGTCACTATGTTGACCCCTGATCCTATACCCCAAATATATGGATTTCTTCCGCTGGTCCAGGAAATCAAACCTCCAGAAGAATTTCCTGATGACGCAGATACTGCGGTGATTCTCGATTGCACTGACTTAAACAGGGTAGGGGCATATTTGGCCGACCGTTTGAAAAAAGTGCCGGTGTTAATAAACATTGACCATCATATCAGTAATCAGGTTTATGGTACTTATAACTATATTGATGCGACGGCAGCGGCTACCGGAGAACAGGTTTACCGGTTAATTAACGTTTTCGATAAACCTGTAAACCAGGACTTGGCCACCTGCCTTTACGTAGCTTTGGTCATGGACACAGGTTCGTTCAGATATGAAAATACAACCGACAAAACACACATGATATGTGCTGAGCTGCTCAAAACAGGCATTAATGCAGCTTATATCAATACATGCCTGTTTGAAAACAAGGATGTGACAGGGTTACTCCTTTTGGGCAGGGCCTTATCAAGGCTAAAGGTTTCAGACTGCGGAAGGGTAGCCTGGATATCCATTCCTCTTCAACTGGCCCAGGAATTGGGCGCCAAAGATGAGCATGCAGAGGGTATCGTAAATTACCCCAGACAGGTTAGGGGAACAGTAGTTGGGTTGTTATTCAGGGAGATTGCTCCGAACAGGGTGAAAGTCGGATTCCGGTCGAAAGAAACAGTCGATGTCAACAAACTTGCTGCCTTCTTTGGCGGCGGAGGACATCCGAAGGCAGCCGGCTGCCAGATAGAAATGCCGCTCCAGGAAGCCGAAGAAAAAGTTCTTGCGGCAGTTCTTGCTCACATTGGAAATAGTCATTGTTGAGGAGGGACTTTTAAAAGTGGACGGTATTATTAACGTTTTGAAACCCCCAGGGATGACCTCCCATGATGTGGTATCTTTTTTGCGGAAAACTTTCCAGACACGCAAAGTAGGACATACCGGGACTCTAGACCCCGGTGTTCCCGGGGTTTTAGCTGTATGTATCGGCAAAGCCACCAGGGTAGCCGAATTTCTTACGGAAGGAACCAAAAGCTACCGCGGGATTATAAAATTTGGGGTAACGACAACTACCCAGGACGGTTTTGGCGAGATTACTGAGGTAAAGGATGCTTCTTACCTGAAACAAAGTGATATAGCCGATTGTTTTAAAAAGTTTATTGGTGTTATTGAGCAGGTTCCGCCCATGGTATCGGCGGTAAAAATCGGTGGCAGGAAACTGTACGAATTGGCCCGGCAGGGGAAAGAAATAGTTCGTCCGCCGCGGACAGTAGTTATTCACTCTTTGATTATTAAAAGGTTTACGAATTTAGGTAGCACCCATCCGGAAGTAATGTTTGACGTTACCTGTTCCAAAGGGACTTATGTAAGGACTCTATGCCATGATATCGGACAGGCTCTTGGTTGCGGAGCATATATGAGCTACCTGATTCGCACATCTTCCGGCCCCTTTAAGTTAATGGATGCGTACACCCTGGAAGAAATTGATGAACTTGCCCGGAAACAAGAGGTCCTTAAAGCCTTGCAGCCTATAGACAGTGCTTTGATAGGCTTTCCGGTGATTCTGGTGCGTGAGAGCGCTGTAAAAGCAGTTATTAACGGGAATAAAATTTATCCCTCAGGACTTGTGACCGAACCGGGTGAAATCACGCAGGGCTGTTTGGTCAGGTTGCAGGACAAAAATGGGAGTTTACTGGCAGTAGCAGAAGCAAGGGTTGAAAAATTGGGAGACAGGAAAAGAAGGGTTTTTCAGCCGATTAAGGTTTTTGGTTAGAGGGGAGAAACCATGGAAGTATATTACGACATAAGAGACGTGAAAAATTATCCCAATCCGGTGGTGGCGCTTGGTAATTTTGACGGTGTCCACCTGGGACACCGGGAGTTGGTCAGAAGAACGAGAAAGATGGCTGACGAAATTTCCGGAACCCCAGTTGTATTTACTTTTGATCCCCACCCTCTAAAGGTTTTGCTACCTGATAGTTATCCACCTTTGTTATTACCGAAGGAAGAAAAAATAAGAATGATGGCTGAATTGGGGATTGCCGTGATGGTCATAGCCGGTTTTTCCGGGCGGATGGCTAATCTGGAACCTGCTGACTTTATTAAAAAAATATTGGTCGAAGGTGTAGGAGCGAAAGGAATTATTGTAGGATATAATTTTTCTTTTGGTAAAGGCGGTAAAGGGACACCGGAACTTTTAAGAGAGTATGCTCCGGAAGGAAATTACAGAGTTGATGTGGTTCCGCCGGTAACTGTGGACGGCGTTGAAGTGAGCAGTACTTTGATTAGGCAGTTGCTGCTTCGCGGCGAGGTTACTGAAGCCAGAAAATATTTGGGTTATTTTCCCTATGTGAGGGGTAAAGTCGTTTATGGGGTACAACTGGGACGGAAAATAGGTTTTCCGACAGCCAACCTTGATCTGAACCATGAAATCCTCGTTCCGGCCAAAGGAGTATATGCTGTCCGGGTTTCCGGTCTTGGGGAGAAGCATTGCGGTGTTGCCAATATCGGCAATAAACCAACGTTGAAAAAGGAAAATCCCGTAAATTTAGAGGTACACATATTTGATTTCGATGGCAATCTTTACGGCCACGAGATTAAAGTGGAGTTTGTTGCGCGCCTGCGTGCCGAAAAGTCTTTTCGGGACTTAGAGGAACTGACCAGGCAGATTTGTATAGATGCTGGTCTGGCAAGGAGAATCCTTAATCAGGTTCCTGAGAATAAATGACATGTTGGGTAAATATAATTTTAGAAAGAAATTTATTATCGGGCACTTTTTTACGGCTGGAGCACAATTGCTTTATTTACAATAATGTGATTGTATGCTAAAATATTACGGTAACGTCCCGGTAGGAAAGGAGACGTTGACATGGCCTTGCCGGATTCCGCATATTGTGAACAGGATGTTCAGAAGTTTGTCAAGGATATTGCGGAGATTCTTTTCAGCGAGGAATTTAATGCCCTACGGCATGAGTTGGAAAACCACTATTTTAATGCCAATATAGAAAACGCTTTTATTGCGGCATTTCAGGATGCCCTGTTTGCCATATTGGCTCAGGAAGACAAAATATTTATATATCCAAAAGGATATGAGAAGTAGGTAAAAGGGATATCTGGATGCGGGTTATCATTACCGAGCATGCGCGCAAACGGTTAAAAGATGTGCGCCAGGAAAAGATAACTTACGCGGACATAATTAATGCAGCCAGGGAAATACCGGGCTGTATTCCGACCGCTACCAGATTTAAAGGATTTTTTGCCAAATCAGGAAGAATTTTTGATATTGTTGCCAAAGATATTTCTTCAGGGCGATTAGTGATTACAGTGATAGGAAAATAATAGTGATAATTATCCGGTGTAGAACCGGTTAATTATAGACAAGAACCATTGGCTAGGTTTATTCGTTTCCTCGGCGGTATACTTGGCTAATGGCGATTTATAAAAAAAGAGGAGGTGAAGATTATGGCGCTGTTATCGGAGCAGAAAAAGGAGATTATTGATAAGTACAAGCTGCATGAGGCTGATACGGGTTCTCCGGAAGTGCAGATTGCCATCCTTACCGAAAGGATTAATTATCTCACTGAACACCTGCAGCAACATAAAAAGGACCACCATTCCAGGAGAGGCTTACTGAAAATGGTTGGTCAAAGGAGAGCTTTGTTGAATTACTTAAAGAAAAAAGATTTTGACCGGTACCGTAACATAATCGAGAAACTTGGTTTAAGACGGTAATAAAAAGCGGGGTAATACCCGCTTTTTGTTGTACAATTTCACGGCTGGCAGGACTGAGCAGAATACCTTTTTAAAAGGTGGAAAAAGCGGTTATTTTTTATGCAATGCAGGAAATACTAGGATATATGTCGAACTACAATTTGTTGGCATGTATTTCAAGAGGAGGTTATGACTTTAATATTATGGATTCTAGCCCAGTAATTATACGCAGTTTCCCTATCGGCGGCCGGGAAATGGTAATTGAAACCGGTAGGATGGCCAAGCAAGCGACAGGTGCAGTATTTTGTCGCTATGGTGACACTGCCGTTTTGGTTACAGCAACGTGTTCGCCTGAGCCCCGGGAGGGAATAGACTTTTTTCCTTTAACGGTTGATTACGAGGAACGTCTTTATGCTGTTGGGAAAATTCCGGGAGGGTTTATCAAAAGGGAAGGACGGCCCAGCGAAAAGGCTATTTTGTCCAGCCGGCTGATTGACAGGCCTATCCGCCCCTTGTTTCCAAAGGGTTACAGGAATGATGTACATATTGTAGCCACCGTTCTGTCTGTTGACCAGGACAATGCTCCTGATGTGACAGCTATTAATGGAGCTTCGGCTGCCCTTATGATATCCGGCATTCCGTTTCTTGGACCTATTGGAGCGGTAGTTGTCGGACGGGTTGACGGCAAATTCATTATTAACCCGACAATTGCCCAGGCGGAAGTAAGCGATATGCATCTAACGGTAGCCGGTACCAAAGACGCAGTTATTATGGTGGAAGCGGGCGCCAAGGAGGTTCCTGAAGAAGTTATCCTGGAAGCTATTTCTTACGGACATGAGGAAATCAAAAAAATTGTATCATTCCTCGAGGATTTCACCCGGGAATGTCTGGATGCCGGTGTTGCCAAACCACGCCAAGAGCCGGTATTATTTCTGCTGGATGAAGAAATCGAGAAACAGGTCCGTGAATATGCTTACGATAAAATGTTTGACACCTTAAAAGAGTGTATCGAAAAACGTTTCTCCAAAAAGCAACGGGAAGATTTCATAGAGAACGCCAAAGAGGAAATCAAAACATACTTTGCGGAAAAAGTCTTTCCCGAAGATGAAGCCGCTTTAAAACATGTGGCTGACGCCGTTAATAAACTGGAAAAAGAGATAATGCGCAAGTTTATCATTCAGGACAGAGTCAGGATAGACGGTCGTAAACTGGACGAGGTGCGTCCCATCGAATGTCATGTGGGGATTCTGCCAAGGACCCATGGGTCGGGCCTTTTTACCAGGGGCCAGACTCAGGTTTTGACCGTAACAACGCTGGGAGCTGTCGGTGATGAGCAGATTTTGGACGGGCTTGGGGTGGAAGAATCTAAACGCTATATGCACCACTATAATTTTCCACCTTACAGTGTGGGAGAAGCCCGTTTCATGCGCGGCCCCGGACGGCGTGAAATTGGTCACGGAGCCCTGGCTGAAAGAGCGCTGGAACCAATGATTCCATCGGAAGATGAGTTTCCTTATACCATCAGGTTAGTATCCGAGGTGTTGGAATCAAACGGGTCTTCTTCTATGGGTAGTGTTTGTGGGTCTACCCTTTCACTGATGGATGCCGGCGTACCTATCAAACGTCCTGTATCCGGAGTGGCCATGGGGTTAATCAAAGAGGAAGATACCTTCGCCGTGTTGACTGACATCCAGGGTATGGAAGATCACTTAGGCGACATGGATTTCAAAGTGGCCGGAACTGAAAAAGGTGTTACGGCTATTCAGATGGACATCAAAATTGCCGGGATCAGCAAGGAAATCTTGCAGGTTGCTTTGACACAGGCCAGGGAAGGCAGAATGCATATATTGTCTAAAATGCTTGAAGTAATTGATAAGCCAAGGCCTGAAATTTCACCTTATGCCCCGCGTATCATTACCTTTACCATTGATCCCGAGAAGATAAGAAATGTTATCGGTCCGGGCGGCAAAACGATTAAAAAGATTATTGATGAAACGGGTGTAAAAATTGACATTGAAGATGACGGCCGTGTATTCATTGCCGCCGTTGACGAGGAAGCCGGCCGAAGGGCACGGGAAATAATAGACAAACTTACTGCCGATGTGGAAGTCGGTAAAATGTACCTGGGAAGGGTAGTAAAGATTATGGATTTTGGCGCCTTTGTAGAGGTGCTGCCCGGCAAGGAAGGCCTCGTTCATATATCTCAGTTGGCCGAACAAAGGGTAGGCAAGGTGGAAGATGTTGTATCCGTTGGTGATGAGATAATGGTTAAAGTAACCAAGATTGATGAACAGGGCAGAATAAACCTGTCCAGGAAAGAAGCCCTGAAAGCGCAACAGCAGACTGAAAGTTAAAGAAAAACATAAACCGGTTCCGGTTTATGTTTTTTGCCGTTTAATGAAGTCCGATGGGGCGCCGTTTAAAACAGGCTTAACCTGATAAGTGCTTGATGAGTCTGTAACGAGTGGAGGAAGAGTTATGAGAATAGGTATGCATGTAAAAATTGGCCAGGGCCTGCCGGAAGCGGTCAAATCGGCCGTTTCATACGGATGTAATACTTTTCAGATGTTTTCAAGAAGCCCAAGAGGAGGTAAGGCGCGCCCTTTTACCGAGGAAGAGCTCAATGAGTTTCATAGGTTAGTAACGGAAAATAAGATTTTCCCTGTAATAGTACATATGCCTTATATTTTAAACCTGGCTAACCCCGATGAAGAAATGCACAAATATGCTGTCCGGCTCATCCTGGAAGATCTGGAACGTGCCGATCAACTGCAGGCGCAGTACTTGGTACTGCACGTCGGCTCTCACCGGGGAACCGGAGAGGAAATAGGTTTGCGGCAGATGGTAAATGGTTTGGCAGAAATAATCAACAACTATGCCGGCCAGGTGACCATTTTGCTGGAGAATACTGCCGGCGCAGGCCATGAGTTAGGCTACCGATTCGAGCATTTGGCGTGGATCATGGAAAGACTGAAAACAGATAAAGTGGCCGTTTGTTTTGATACTTGCCATGCTTTTGGCGCCGGTTATAACCTGGTTACGGAGGAAGCTGTGCAAAAAACTTTACAGGATTTTGACAGCGTTATTGGTCTGGATTTGCTTAAAGTTATTCATGCAAATGATTCCGCCTACCCGCTTGGGTCAAAAAAGGACAGGCATGCCCACATTGGCAAGGGCCTTATTGGCCCCGAAGGCTTTCGGACGCTGTTGCATGACCAAAGACTTTATGAAGTGCCGTTTATTCTGGAGACTCCTGTAGATAAAGAAGGTGATTGGGTAAGCAACTTGAAGACCTTGCGGTCATTGGCAGAATAAACAAACATTACCGCAATCATACAATAGCCTTTATTTAGTTGATTTTATAAGTTTTTTACTGCATTTTGCGGTTTCTTTTTATTTGTTGCGGTATTTTGCGTGCCTAATATGTTTTAAAAAGTTTTGTACAGTTGCTTAAAGTTCTTAATTCCGTTATAATCGGAAAAGTATTAGAGCCCCCTTGAATTTGTCCTTCACGGAAGGAGAAAGGAGAGGAGACTGTATGACGGATAAGGATTTTAAGCTTTTTTTCACATTCAGATCAAGCAGAGAATTCTTAATTGGTTTGAAAAATGTTTGCAAAAACTTTTTACAAAATGAGTTTTTGCCATTTTGGAAAAAGGCTAAAATGGTTTTAAAAGCGAAAATGTTTTCATTAGAAAAAGGTTGTAAGAATTTGTCAAAAAAAATAAACAATAATTATTTGGAAAAATATCTAAAGGTTCTCTTTATCTTGGGTATCATTGTTTCCATGATGTTTGCCACTGTTGTTCCAGGTTTTGACAGCCAGAAAGGATTAAACAGAATTCTGAGTTTCGGAAAAATGGGGTCTGACGTAAGGTGGGTTCAGCACAAACTCAACGAACAAGGTTTTCAGGTTGGAGCTGTGGATGGGATTTATGGCTTCACCACCTTAAACCGGGTCAAAGAGTTTCAGAAAAAGAACAACCTGGCCGTTACGGGTACTGTAGATGAAAAAACCTTTGCCCGGTTAAACGGTACCGGCGAGGACAATGGCAGAAAACAGCACGTTGGTAGGAATAGTTCCGGTGTAAAACTTTCGGAGAAAGATCTGCTGCTATTGGCCAGGGCTGTAAACGGCGAGGCCAGAGGAGAACCTTTTGAAGGACAGGTTGCCGTCGCAGCTGTAATTCTAAACAGGGTAGAATCTCCCCAGTTTCCCAAGTCCGTCCCCGGTGTAATATTTCAGAGGGGCGCCTTTGATGCTGTTGAGGACGGTCAAATATGGTTACAACCGTCAAGGGAGGCTATCCGTGCTGCTTATGTAGCTGCTCAGGGTAAGGACAACACAGGGGGCGCTCTCTATTATTTCAATCCTGCGAAATCCACCAGCAGGTGGATATGGACCAGGCCACAAATTAAACAAATTGGCAACCACATTTTTGCCAAGTAGACTCTTCCTTTCCCCAGGGGCTGCCCAACCAATTTTGGGCAGTCCTTGTTTCTTTTGCAAAGTAAATGGTCCAAATTCCCACGAGGAAAGTTGTTGAAACATGTCTAAATGTATAACCATACCCCGCCAATACAAGGAGGTGTTAACATAATTAACAATTAAAGTAATATATGGGAGGGAAGTAATGAGAAGTAGTAGAAGAATCATTATTGCAACTATTCTGTGTATCATTTTTGTGCTTGTATTCACAACCTCGAGTTTTGTTGCCGGAGCGGAACCTGCTGACGTATATTACAAGGTTCAGCCTGGTGATTTTCTATGGCTGATTGGCTGGAAGTTTGAATCTCCTGTGGAAGCAATTATGAGCGCCAATAAACTTACGTCTACCCAGATAGTGCCGGGTCAAGTCTTAAAAATTCCCAAATCCACGGGCTATGTACGGGAAGCGCCGAAATCAGCCGCTTACACGGTTGGGTCAGGCGATAGCCTTTACCTGATTAGCCGGCGATTTGGCATTGGCATAAGTGAAATAATGGCAGCCAATGGGTTGAAGAGTTCTACCATCTATGTGGGTCAGTCACTTAAACTTCCTGTACCCGCTCAGGCGCGATATACCGTACAAAATGGGGATACCCTCTACTTAATTGCCAAAGAATTTAACGCTAACATTGAGATGTTGAAGCTGGTAAACAAAATGAAATCTGATTTGCTATGGGTGGGGCAGGTTTTGTTTGTACCTGAAAAGGCGCAGGTTCCGGCTAGTCCTCAGGATATTGAGATACCGAACGAAACTAAGGAACCTCAGGTTCCGGCGCCAGCAGAACCACCTAAACCGCCTATCCCTTATGGCGGACAGTGGGGGATGATACCGGAGGGAGTAGTTTTATACCATACCAAAGCCGGGGACAACCTTTGGCTGCTAGCCCAACGCTTCGGTACCACGGAAGCTGCAATTACGGCTACCAATCACCTACATACAGACTTGCTCATGGTCAACCAACCCCTGTTTATTCCGCAGAACAGCGATCAACCCGTTACGATTCCGTACCCCGAAGCGAACCGAAAAGAAGGCTATGGGGAGCTTATGGATTGGGAATACGTTTCTTGGCTATTTGATACCTACAACGTAGCCACATTGAAAGACCTCGATACAGGCAAGAGTTTTCGAGTTCGCCGGTTGGGCGGTTCAAACCATGCCGATGTAGAACCTTTGACCGCCGCCGATACGGAAATTATGAAGGAAATCTACGGCGGACAATGGAGTTGGAACAGAAGAGCTGTACTGGTTTACGTAGATGATAAGGTGATTGCAGGTTCCATGGCCGGTATGCCCCACAGTATTCAAACCATAGCAGATAACGATTTTCCAGGACATTTTGACCTGCATTTTTTAAACAGCAGAACGCACAATAGCAACACAATTGATACCAAGCACCAGGAAATGGTGCAGAAGGCGGCGGGGAATTAATTTAGTACATTCAAGTGTTTCCGCACTGGGAAACGTTATTTGGAAAAATATATTGTTTGCTATATGGCCCAAATCACCGACCCGATGAATGCCATCCATGGATCACAGTCGCTACGACCCACCTTGGCCTTCGCCGGTGATTTGGGCCATTCCGGTTGTTTTAGCTTTGGCAATAGCTGGGAGTGGACAGGAATACTATAACTACCTGAATATGTCTGTACATCCATATGTTAATCAGAAATATAAATAATAGGAACAATTAGAGCGTCTTTGCCAGCCTTTCTTTGGCAATTTATACTTGATTTAAAAGATGAAGCCAAAGAAAGGGGAGGGGAAAAATTTTTATACCAAAGCGGATTTGTGTTGTGCTATTTGCACTGAGCATTTTTATGATTTTTGAGAGCCAAAGACTTTTAGCTTTTGCCCAGCAATATGATAACATAACGGTAAAAGAAAAAAATGCTGTGGACAAGCTGTCGGCTGTCAGGCCTGTTATCGGGCCTACCAAATTTGACAGGGTTAAAAAGATTTATTGGGAAAAAGTAAAATCTGCATATTTTGAAAGGGTTGGTTATTATGCTGAAGACTGGCCCGGTGATACAGGGTCTCTGCGATCGATTGAAAAATATGGCCAGTATATGACTGCCGTAGTTCCTTTTGCATATCGAGTGGATAAATACGGTAATCTTAGCGGACAGTTAACCGGTAATTTGTTGCGGGCTGCCAATGAAAAAGGGCTAAATGTATTAGTATTGGTACATAACTTTAACAATAACGGCTTTGACCGGCAATTGGTTAGTGCTGTACTTAACGATAGCAAAGCGCGTAACAATCTGATTGCAAACATTTTAAAACTAATCAGGGAAAAGACATTGGCCGGTGTCAATATCGATTTTGAAAATATCAGCCCCAGTGAAAGAAATAAGTTTAATGATTTTCTTAAGCTGCTGAAGGATAAGCTCCGGGCGGAAGGGTACCTGCTAACGGTTTCCGTACCGGCCAAGACCTGGGATAATAAGCAAGACGCTTGGAGCGGCGGTTTTGATTACCGGTTCATTGGCAGCGTGGCCGATAGGGTAATGTTAATGACTTATGATGAGCACTGGTTCGGTGGGTCACCGGGGCCTATTGCTTCTCTTCCCTGGGTAGAAAATGTTCTTAAATTTGCAACAAGCCAGATTCCCAAGGATAAGTTATTGTTGGGTATAGGAACCTATGGCTATGACTGGGGACAAAAAGGAAAAGGCAGAACCGTATCTTCGAGCAAAGCTTTGCAACTGGCCAAGCAACACGGGGCTAAAATACAATGGGATGCCAAGGCCCAGGTACCCTATTTTTATTATTGGACAAGCGGTGAAAAACGCACCGTCTGGTTTGAAAGTACCCAAAGTGCTGCTTTGAAGGCCCAATTGGTGAAAAAATATGATGTCGGAGGTATTGCTGTGTGGAGACTCGGCTTCGAAGATGGAGCTTTTTGGGAAACCATGAGCAGCAAGCTGGCCCGATAAAATAAACTCCACTTAAAATCGACCTTCTCAACAGCTTAGGGGAGAGGTGTTTATTATACCTCTTCAGGCAAAGGTTATTCTAAAAAATTCGGGGAAGTTAAATTTTTTCCGGAGCGGGGCTTTAAGGGTGGGTGTGGTGGCTGGGCTACCCCGGAGCTTGGTGCTGAAGAATGACGGCAGGGTGGGAGGGTTTCTCTGCTACCTGGGAGCTTGGTGCTGCAAACCCTGGCCGGGCAGGCAGCGTTCCCGAACTCGATGGCTCATGTTGCATTTCTAATAAGTCAGGCCGCCTCCCGTCCGGACACGCAACCTGCGTTGAGCGCCGGACTTCCCGGCGGCCTTCGCCATCTGCAAACATGCGGGAACTTCCTGTCTGCCCGGCTGCGGTTTTGCGGGCGCAGTCGCTCCCAAACGGTAGCCGGAGAACCCTGCCCACCCCTCCAATTGACTGGCATGGGAATTGGAACGGAGGAATAATTTAAACTTCCCAGGAGGGCACATTATTCTGGAGCGGGGACTTAAATCGTCCTCCGGCCCGCGACCCACGCAGTGGGAGCGGCTGCCGGAGGAGATTTCGTCCGTGAGCGGAAGAATAATGTGCCCTCCATTTCTTGAAAGGTTTATGTACTAACCTGACTGCCGGGGGCATAAGAATTAATTTAGATAAAAAGGGACGACGAGGAGGAAATTTATGAAGGTATACTTTTTCGAGTATTCCAGGATAGTGCGGAAATTGGCCTGGGTAGTGGGATTGTTCCTGGCCTTAACGCTGTTATATAAGTTTGTGCAGTATAATTTTCTGTCTACTGTATCAACTCAGTTCAAGCCTATTTATCAGGGTGATAACGGTAAAAAACAGATTGCTCTGACCTGCAACGTGGTCTGGGGAGAAGAATTTGTACCGGAAATGTTAAAAATACTGGAAAAGAACAAAGTGCACATTACCTTTAACATGGGCGGGCAGTGGGCCGAAAAGTTTCCTGAGCTGACCAGGCAAATAGCGGAGCAGGGGCATGAAATGGGAAACCATGGTTATTCACATCCTCACCCCACTTATCTGTCAAAAAAGCAGAATATCGATGAAATAAAAAAAACCGAAAAGATAATTTATCAACTGACAGGGAAAAAAACGAACCTGTTTGCTCCGCCATATGGGGAGTATAACGACATGGTGCTGGAGGCTGCCGGAAGCATAGGCTACAAAACTATTCTCTGGAGTATTGATACTATCGACTGGCAGCGGCCGGCGCCTCAAGTCATTGTAGACCGCGTCATGAGAAAAAGCCATAATGGGGCTATAGTTTTAATGCATCCGACAGCCCCTACTGTAAAAGCTTTGCCTGAAATAATTCGGCGGTTATCGGACGAGGGATATAAATTTGTAACGGTTTCAGAAATTATTGGTATAAAGTAAATGTGGAGGTAATATGAAAAGGTTTCGCGCAGGGATCATTTTTTTCACAATATTTTTGTTAAAAGCGAATACCTGCCTGGCCTGGCAACCGGCTATTTCGGCCGATGCTGCCGTACTAATGGATGCCAATACCGGTCAGGTATTATATGCCAAAAATGCTCATAAAAGAAGGCCGCCTGCCAGTACAACAAAAATTCTGACCGGCATTCTCGCTTTGGATATGGGAAACCCTGCAGAAACAGTGGTAGTGAGCCCCAGGGCGGCCGCCGTGGGAGAGTCAAGTATCCACCTCT
Source organism: Thermincola sp. GK-1 (assembly GCF_059412445.1). NCBI lineage: Bacteria > Bacillati > Bacillota > Clostridia > Eubacteriales > Thermincolaceae > Thermincola > Thermincola sp. GK-1. The sequence goes on along the minus strand of NZ_JBSQAT010000003.1, from coordinate 80,629 downwards.
CGGCAGGCGAAAAATTAACCCTGGATGAATTAATTCAGGGAGCTTTAATGAAATCAGGCAATGATGCATGTGCAGCCATTGCGGAACATATAGGCGGCAGCATTGAGATGTTCAGCCAGCTTATGAATTTAAAAGCCAAAATGTTGGGGGCATGGAACTCAAATTTTATTAATCCTCATGGCCTACCAGCTAAAAACCATTATTCTACGGCTTATGATTTGGCTCTCATTGCCAGATATGCTATGCAGAATCGGCGTTTTGCCGAAATCGTAGCCCAGAAAGAAAAGGAGATCGATTGGTACGGGCAGAGTTGGAACAGACATTTGAAGAATACGAATAAGTTATTATGGAGATATATATGGGCTGACGGTATCAAAACCGGCACCACCAAGGCGGCCGGACAGTGCCTTGTATCGTCTGCCAGCAAAGATTGTCGTAAGTTGATTGCTGTCGTTTTAAAAAGCGGTGACCGTTACGGTGATTCTATACAACTTTTTGAATATGGGTTCAATAATTATTATTACCAGCAGGTTGCTGTTGCCGGTGAATATTTTGGTTATGCCGATGTGCAAAACGGTTTATATCCCAAAGTGCAACTGGCTTTTAAATCTGACCTGGGCGTACTTGTACCTAAGGACCGGCCAGGCAGTTTAGAAAAGCGGCTGGTTCTTGAACGGAAACCGCAAGCCCCTGTGAAAGCCGGACAGACTTTGGGCTGGATGGAAGTAAACATTGACAGACAAAGGGTCGGCAGGGTAGAACTGGTTGCCTTAAATGAAGTACCGGAAAATTCACTGAAAAACCGGGTGCTTTCATGGATACAGAAGATTATTGGCTGAAGTCGGCCATAGTTTCGACATTTTAAAAAAAAATTAAAGGAATTTCGCTTGCTTTCGCGAATGTAATTTAGGTATTTTAAAAAGTCTTTTTCCACCTTACCTAAGGAGGATTTTTTAATGTATATTAAAGAACAATTGCCGAACGGTATCAAAGTTGTTACAGAAGAAATACCTCATGTGCGTTCAGTTTCCATAGGACTGTGGGTTGGCGTCGGTTCCCGTGATGAAACAGATGAAAACAGTGGCATTGCTCATTTCATCGAGCACATGATGTTTAAAGGGACCAAGAACAGGTCTGCCAAACAAATAGCTGAGGAACTTGACGCAATAGGCGGTCAGTTAAACGCTTTCACTGCCAAAGAGTATACCTGCTATTATGCCAAGACCCTGGACGAGCATTTTCCCAAATCACTGAATCTGCTGGCAGATATGTTTTTTAATTCTCTTTATGACCCTCAGGAAATCGATAAGGAAAGGAATGTTATTATTGAAGAAATCAATATGTATGAAGATGCTCCCGATGAGTTGATCCACGACCTTTTTGCCAGCACGCTTTGGAACAACCACCCCCTTGGCAGGTCAATAATAGGTACCAGGGAAGTGGTGGAAAAGATAAACCGGGCAGATATAATTTCCTTTTTAAAAACCTTTTATACCCCGGATCAATTGGTCATAGCTGTGGCAGGTAACGTGAAACATGACAGGGTAATGGAACTCATTACTCCTTTATTTGACCGGATGGAAGGAAAGAGCACGGCCCGTAATTATGCAAAGCCGGTCCCTGTATACCAGGTAGCCACGAAGAAAAAAGACACGGAGCAGGTTCACCTGTGTATTGGCGTCCCCGGACTGCCATTGGACCACGAACAGATATATTCCCTCTACGTGCTGAACAGTATTCTGGGCGGAGGGATTAGTTCCCGGCTGTTCCAGGAAATCAGAGAAGAACGAGGATTGGCTTATTCTGTTTATTCTTATCATAATTCCTACAAAGACGCTGGTCTGTTTTCCATTTACACTGGACTGAGTCTGAAAAACATCGGGCCGGTAGTGGAACTGATTTCCAGAGAACTTAAACAGATTAAAGCGGGTAAGGTAACGGAAGAAGAAGTTTTTCGGGCCAAAGAACAACTGAAGGGAAGTCTGTACCTGGGCCTGGAAAACGTTAGCAACAGGATGAGCAGGATAGGAAAATCGGAGTTGTGCCTCGGTCGTATTATTACCCCTGAGGAAGCCGTGGAAAAAATCAACCGTGTCGGGATAAAAGATGTCCAGTTACTGGCTGAACAGCTTTTTGCCTCGGATAAAATGGTATTGACGTCTATTGGCCCCATGGACCATAAAATTGATATTGTACTTTAGTTTATTGCGGAGGAAATTATGAAAGAAATAAGGCTGGCGATAAAAAGACTGGAGCATGCCCGGGACCTGCCCCTGCCCAGGTATATGACAGAGGGTTCAGCGGGAATGGACTTGTATGCGGCTGTTGAGGAAACTCTGGTACTTGAACCAGGGGAAATAAGGCTTATCCCTACGGGCATTGCTATTGAATTACCGCCCGGTTATGAGGCGCAGATCAGACCGCGAAGCGGTTTAGCCTTAAAATACGGCATTTCTTTTGTGAATACTCCCGGAACTATCGATGCTGATTATCGGGGGGAGATAGGGCTCATTATGATTAACTTCGGTAACCGGCCTTTTACCATCAACCGTGGCGACCGGGTTGCCCAAATGGTCATTAATGAAATAGTGAAGGCTCATATAACGGAAGCGGAAGTACTGACTGAAACGGAAAGAAATGCCGGAGGTTTTGGACACACAGGAAAATAATAACGTCATAAATTACCACCCCTCACATATTATTTAGTGGGGGGTGTCCTATTTGATTCAACTGGCTGTTATATTCGGCCTGATAGGGTTATCGGTTTATCAACGGGTTAAGATCAGGGCACAGTCACAAACAGGTATCGGTGAGATTCTCGGAAACAGCAAGGCTTCCATGCTTTCAGAAGCTATCGGTAATCTAATCGCCACAGCCGGTGGAATATACTTGTCATTGATACTGTTGGCGACTTTTCTTGGACTGGAGCTGCCTTCCACGGTGGAATTATACAGTATAAGATTTGAACCGGTAGCCGGCACCTCGTTAATGTTGGCCTTGATACAGCCCTTTATCCAGAGAATCTGGAGTTTGTTATTTAAATAATTATGGGGTGTTAATATGAGGCTTAGTGATTTGGAAGGTAAAGAAATAATAAATATAAACGACGGCTCCAGATTGGGAGTCATCGGCGAAGCTGACCTGATTATTGACCCGCGGACGGGGTTAATTCAGTCAATCATCCTGCCGCAGAAAAATAACCTGATCAGTTTCTGGGTTGATAAGCAGAACATTATTATTCCCTGGGAAGCAGTGAGAAAGATAGGCCAAGAGGTTGTTATTGTAGACCTGGACAGCACAGTGCCGAATTTATCGAGCTATTTAGGGTAGGAAGCTTTCTAAAAAGGCAGTCCCAATGTATTACAGGTACAGGGATAGGTTAAACGCCTGTCCCTAGGATTGAAGAGAAAATTTTTCAGAACTGCCTTTGTCAACAGGATGAGGGATAGGTGTTAAATACCTATCCCTTTATCTTTATGAAAGGACTGCCTTTTTAGAACTGGATCGGGGGCGAAAACTTGAGTATACATTATACCAATCGGCCATAACTTGACATATTCAGCCATTTATAAGAAAATAAAATTTAAGGTATTATGAGGCCTTTAGAGTTATTATCAGACCATAAAGGGGTTGGTTTTTATAAACAAAATAAAAGTGGTTGTAAACGGAGCTTGCGGTCGGATGGGCCGGGAGGTTGTAGTAGCTGTTCACAAGGAACCGGACATGGAATTGGTCGGTGCCATAGACATACGTAACAATGGTTTTGATATTGGCCCGTTAGTAGGATTGGAACCTACCGGAGTACTGGTAGTCCGCAACCTTAATAAACTGTTACAGGAAACAGATGTAGACGTAGTAGTGGATTTCACCGGACCCGATACTGTATATAAAAATATGAAAACTGTTTTGGAGAACAAGGTAAATTTAGTAGTTGGTACAACGGGAATTTTACCTGAACAGCTTGAGGAAATCAAAAAAATAGCGGAAGCACAGGGGTTAGGCGTACTCATTGCCCCTAACTTTGCCATAGGCGCCGTATTAATGATGAAATTTGCTGCCCAGGCTGCACGATATCTGCCTCATGTGGAGATAATTGAACTTCATCACGACCAGAAACTGGATGCACCCTCAGGGACAGCTTTAAAGACGGCAGAACTAATCCAGCAGAACAGAGCTGTTTTCCGGCAAGGTCATATCAACGAATATGAAAAAATAAGCGGAGTCCGGGGCGGAGAATTTGAAGGTATGAGGATTCACAGCATTCGGCTCCCGGGCTTAATAGCTCACCAGGAAGTTATTTTCGGTGGGTTAGGACAAACCCTGACTATAAGGCATGATTCATTAAACAGGGAATCTTTTATGCCTGGAGTTATTCTTTCCATCAGAAAAGTAATGGATATGAAAGGAGTGATTTACGGCCTGGAAAATTTGATAACAGAATAACCGTAGTCTTTCAGACAAGCACCTCCCCATCGTATGATTCATATATTGAAAGTAGTTGGTCGTACGAAGGAGGTCGTCTACTGCATGTGTTCAGAGCTTAAAGGGATACCCATAGCTGTAATCGGCGGGGATGACAGGGAATTGTATCTTGTTCCCGAATTGCTGAAACTTGGGGCCATTGTTAGGGTTATCGGCTTACCACAATTCGGACAACACTCTATGATTCAGACCTGCGAAAGTTTGCACGAGGCTGTCCGGGATGTAAGGTTTATCATTTTACCCATGCCGGGGATTGACGAAAACGGAAGGGTCAGAGCTCTTTATTCGCCTGTACCGCTGGTTCTCGATGAAAATGTGATGTCCGGCATATCGCCGGAAACCGTTATATTTGTAGGTGTGGCAAAGACACGACTTAAGGAATTGGCGCAAAATCGAAACTTAAAACTGATTGAACTGGCAGACATGGATGAGGTGGCCATTCTAAATTCCATTCCTTCTGCGGAAGGAGCGATTCAGATGGCCATGGAGGAATTGCCGATTACCATCCACGGCAGCCGTTCGGTAGTTTTAGGTTTCGGCAGGACCGGCATGACGTTGGCCCGTGTACTTGCAGCTATGGGGGCAAAAGTAAGTGTAGTGGCACGGAAAGCTTCTGACCGGGCCAGAGCTTATGAAATGGGATTTGAACCCCTGACGTACCTCCAGCTTGGTGAGTGCCTTGCAGTAGCAGATGTAGTATATAACACAGTTCCGGCGATGGTTTTGGGTAGAGATGTTTTGGAATGTGCCAAACCTGGCCTACTGATTATTGACCTGGCTTCTGCACCTGGCGGGACCGATTTTAACGCCGCTGAAGAACTGGGTATCAAAGCAATCCTTGCGCCAGGATTACCGGGAAAGGTAGCGCCAAAAACCGCAGGGCTTATTTTGGCTAAGGTTATACCAAATCTCATCAGGCAAGAACTGCTGACTGCTACAAAGGCCTGTAACGGCTCTGGAAATTAGTCGGAGGTGCTAATATGCGTCTGAAAGATAAAAGGATTGGTTTTGCTGTCACAGGTTCTCACTGCACCTTAAAAGAAGCACTGGCACAGGTTGATGTTTTTATAAAAGAAGGAGCCACGGTTGTTCCCATCATTTCCAAAACGGTAGCCGAAGATGACACCAGATTTGGAACGGCTGAGCACTGGAAAGAATTCCTCAGAAAAACATGCCAAAAAGAACCAATAAATTCTATAACCGATGCTGAACCTATAGGTCCCCAAAGACTTCTTGATGTCCTCGTAGTAGCTCCCTGTACAGGTAATACCCTGGCTAAACTGGCTAATGGCATTACCGACGGCCCGGTACTTATGGCCATAAAGGCCCATTTACGTAACCAGCGGCCCGTCGTACTGGCTATAGCAACCAATGACGGATTGGGTATGAATGCCAAAAATATTGGACTTTTGTTAAATATGAAAAACATTTATATGGTACCTTTCGGGCAGGATAATCCGAAGGCGAAGGAGAATTCTTTGGTTGCGCATATGGATTTGTTGCTGGACACAACCCTGGAGGCGCTGAAGGGTAGACAATATCAACCTGTTCTCATAGATTACCTGGATTAAAATGTAAAAGCTTGTGGTGCGGGTGTTAGCCTTAAAATAGATCTTGCAAAAAGACGGAGGGGAAGTTATGAAAAAATTTAACGTAGCAGTTGTAGGCGCCACTGGCGCAGTAGGACAAGAACTTCTTAAAATCCTGGCCGAACGCAATTTTCCGGTAAAAAGCCTGAAACCTCTGGCTACTCAGAGGTCAGCCGGAAAACAGATACCTTTTGGCGGAAATACTTATACTGTTGAAGCTACTACGGCCCAGGCTTTTGACGGCGTTGATATCGCCCTGTTTGCGGGCGGGTCGGCAAGCAAAGAGTTTGCTATTGAAGCCGCCAACCGAGGAGCTGTGGTTGTTGATAACAGCAGCGCCTTCAGAATGGACCCGAAAGTGCCTTTGGTAGTTCCGGAAGTAAACCCTGAAGATGTGAAAAACCATCAGGGGATAATTGCTAACCCGAACTGTTCAACCATTCAAATGGTTGTTGCCTTAAAGCCCATTCATGACGCAGCCAAAATCAAACGGGTTGTCGTATCTACTTACCAGGCTGTGTCGGGCGCCGGTAAAGAAGCCATCGATGAACTTACTGAACAGGTAAAAGAGTTGGCAGAAGGTAAGGAAGTTGTCCCGAAGGTTTTTCCGTACCAAATTGCCTTTAATCTGATTCCCCATATTGATGTGTTTGCTGATATGGATTATACAAAAGAAGAATGGAAAATGGTTAACGAAACCAAAAAGATCATGCATGACGATTCTATTCAAGTAACTGCAACCACGGTACGGGTTCCTGTTTACCGCAGCCACTCTGAATCTGTCAATATAGAAACCGAACGAAAAATTACTGCCGAAGAAGCTAAAAAAGTACTGGCTTCTGCTCCTGGCATAATCGTATTGGATGACCCCCGGGAAAAAAAATATCCCATGCCACTGTTTACTTCTGACCGCGACGAGGTGTTTGTCGGGCGGATAAGAGAAGACAATTCTATAGAAAACGGCTTAAACATGTGGGTTGTAGCAGACCAGTTGAGGAAAGGGGCTGCAACAAACGCTGTCCAGATAGCTGAATTGTTAATCAAATATAACTGCCTGTAAGAGGTGAATGACTTGAAATACCTGGTCCAGAAATTTGGTGGCACATCTCTGGCAAACAGTGAGCTGCGCGAAATGGTGGCGCAAAAAATAATCCGTGCTAAAAACGAAGGTTATAGTCCGGTGGTAGTTGTTTCGGCAATTGGCCGGCAGGGAGACCCCTACGCAACAGATACCCTACTTGAATTTGTGGAAAACATTTCCCCGGATATTCCTCCCCGGGAATTGGATACACTGATGTCCTGCGGTGAAATTATTTCCGGAGTGGCTATGGTTGCCACCTTAAGGGCCAAGGGGTATAATGCCGTATTTCTGACCGGGTCCCAGGCAGGCATAATTACTGACGACTGTTTTACCGACGCTCATATCCAGGAGATAAACCCGGCTTTGATCCACAAGTATGCCCACCAGGATACCATAGTTATTGTAGCAGGTTTTCAAGGAGTGACGAAGGACGGGGATGTCACAACTCTAGGCCGGGGCGGAAGTGACACCACTGCCGCTGCTTTGGGAGTTGCTTTAAATGCGGAAGCTGTTGATATTTATACCGATGTGGACGGTATTATGACAGCTGATCCACGCATAGTGGATGATGCCAAGACTCTCAATGTAGTTACCTATAATGAAATTGTCCAGCTTGCTCATGAGGGGGCCAAAGTAATTCACCCACGGGCAGTGGAAATCGCTATGCAAAAAAATATTCCCTTAAGGGTGAAATGTACTTTTTCCGATGCGCCCGGTACTTTAGTTACTGCCCAAAGTGAAAACGGCCCCATTGAAATACAAAAAGACAAGGTTATAACAGGCATTGCCCATATTCCCAACGTAACCCAACTGAAAATTATTACGGCTAATTACCCGGAAATTGAGGATGCTCACCTGAAGATATTCAAGGCTATGGCTTTGGCCGGTATAAGTGTTGATTTTATTAATGTTTACCCGGAAGCGGTTATTTTTACCGTAAAGGACCAGGTCAGTGCCAAGGCTATAGAGATTCTGCAGAACATGGGGTTTGCCGTGGAGGCAGTTCCCGGTTGCGCCAAGGTATCGGCTGTCGGGGCAGGCATGGCCGGGGTCCCGGGAGTAATGGCCCGCATAGTGGAGGCATTAGCAGAAGAAAAAATTAAGATATTGCAAACTGCTGACTCTCATTCTACCATCTGGTGTCTGGTAAAACAGGCAGATATGGAAAGAGCGATCCGGGCGTTGCACAAAAAATTTAAGTTAAACGAATAAATAACAGTGGTGTATTTTAAAAAAGTAGGAAGGTGAAAGATTTTGGAGACATTCGGACGGGTTATGACAGCCATGATTACGCCTTTTGACAAGGATCTGGCTGTGAACTTCGGAGAGGTCAGAAAAATTGCCCGGTACCTGGCAGATAACGGTTCCGATGGCATTGTTGTCGCCGGCACAACGGGAGAATCGCCGACCTTGACTAAGGAAGAAAAGCTGCGACTTTTTGAAGTAGTTATGGAGGAAGTAGGAGACAGGGTTACAGTAATCGCCGGAACAGGATCTAATGTTACTGCTGATTCCGTTAAACTGACCAAAGAAGCCGAATCCATAGGTGTTCACGGGGTTATGCTGGTGACCCCTTATTATAATAAGCCCCCGCAAGATTGTCTGTATAACCACTTTAAAACCATTGCTGCGAATACAAGTCTTCCGGTGATGTTATATAATGTTCCCGGGAGGACTGGCTGCAACCTGCTTCCCGATACGGCAGCGAAACTTGCTAAGATAGATAATATAGTTGCTTTAAAAGAGGCCAGCGGTAGTTTGGACCAAGTAGGTGAAATAAGGCGGAAGACCCCTGACAATTTCATGATTTATAGCGGCGATGACGGGTTGACGCTTCCTCTTCTGGCTGTGGGATGTTGCGGTGTGGTAAGTGTAGCAGCTCATGTTGTCGGAAAGGAAATGAATGAGATGATTGCCGCTTTTCAAAGAGGAGATGTAGAAAAAGCCAAAAGTATTCACCTCGATTTATTACCGGTATTCAGAGCCATGTTTATCACCACCAGTCCTATACCGGTAAAGGCAGCCATGAATATGTTGGGCTTTGCCGCCGGCGAACTTCGGCCGCCACTGGGACCTGCGGGTCCTGCTGAAAGCGAGGTCATCAGAAAAACGCTGCTACAGAAGGGTATATTGAAGTGAAAAAAAGCGTACAACAGTGCGCTTTTTTATTTAGGAAATTATGCTTTGATGCAATGGATGCTTTTGTTCATTAAGCCTGTGCTGTCTTTGTATTAAAATACCGGGACAAGGTTATAATATTTGATAGTCTTGGCGGGAATGTTAAGTAAAATTACCTTGTTAGTAATTAGGAAATCAATTATAATATTAACAGGTGTTTATGGTCGGCTGTTATTATTAAAATCTGAATCCAGAACGGGTTGACAACCGGATATTTTCCTCTGCTTCTCCTGGTTTTCTCATGTTTTTTGTTTGATGTTTGCGAACAGGAGGTGTAGAGATGGCCAAAGAATTGAAATTAAATTTGATACCACTAGGTGGTTTAGGTGAAATTGGTAAAAACATGATGGTGGTGAAGTACGGGGAAAATATTTTGGTCATTGATTCAGGTTTAATGTTTCCGGAAGAGGAAATGTTAGGGATTGACGTTGTAATTCCTGATATTACCTACTTGCTTGAGAATAAGGATATTGTTCGGGGAATAGTTCTAACTCATGGACACGAGGATCATATCGGGGCGTTACCCTATATTCTGAAGGATTTAGACGTTCCCGTATACGGTACCAAGTTAACATTGGGACTTTTACAGGGAAAACTGAAGGAAAACAGTATGTCTAACTGCGTTACTCTTGTAACGGTTAAACCGCGTGACGTTGTCGATATCGGGCCGTTTAAAGTTGAATTTATAAGAGTTAGCCACAGTATTCCCGATGCAGTGGCTATTGCAATCCACACTCCGGTTGGAACGGTTTTACATACTGGAGACTTTAAACTGGATCAAACACCGGTAGACGGCGATGTAACGGATTTTCACAGGATTGCCGAGCTGGGACAAAAAGGTGTACTCGTACTGCTATCCGACAGTACGAATGTGGAAAGACCGGGTTATACTATGTCAGAGAGAGTAGTAGGCGCTACCTTTGACGAAACCTTCAGGATGGCAAAAGACCGTATAATTATTGCCACCTTTGCATCTAATGTCCACAGGTTGCAGCAAGCCATTTCCACGGCTTATAAATACGGGCGGAAAGTAGCCATAGTCGGCAGAAGTATGCTGAACGTGGTCAGTATAGCCAGTGAATTAGGTTATATTAAATTCCCCGAAGATATTTTAGTTGATTTAGATGAGATCAATCGTTTGCCAAGCAACCAGGTAACTATCCTTACGACCGGCAGTCAGGGTGAACCCATGTCTGCCCTGACCAGGATGGCATTAAATGACCATCGGCAGGTAGAAATTATACCGGGAGATACAGTAATAATCTCAGCCACACCGATTCCGGGAAATGAAAAACTTGTTGCCCGAACCATAGACCACCTTTTTAAACAAGGCGCCAATGTAATATACGAATCTTTTTCCGGCATTCATGTTTCCGGACACCCCAGTCAGGAAGAATTAAAAATGATGATCAACCTGGTAAAACCCAAATTTTTTGTCCCAGTGCATGGAGAATACAGGCATCTGATAAAACATGCGCAGTTGGCCGTGGATATGGGTATTCCCAGTTCAAACGTTTTTGTCGCGGAAAATGGACATGTTTTGGAATTTTCCAGGCATCGCGGCCGGATAAGCGGTAGGGTTACTGCCGGTAAAGTGCTTGTAGACGGTCTCGGGGTGGGGGATGTAGGAAATATAGTGTTACGTGACCGGAAACAACTGTCACAGGACGGTATATTAATTGTCGTTGTGACCATTGAGAAAGAAACGGGGGGAGTAGTTGCCGGCCCGGATATTGTATCCAGGGGCTTTGTTTATGTAAGGGAATCCGAAAAGCTCATGGAAGAAGCCAAGGAAAAAGTAAAACTGGCGCTGGAAAAATGCGAGGAGAAAGGGATTACCGAGTGGGCATCCATTAAGTCCAACGTGCGGGATGCCATCGGTAAATATCTGTACGAGAAAACCAGAAGAAGACCGATGATTTTGCCCATCATCATGGAAGTGTAAAATACGCAGCTTTGTGCTGCGTATTTTTTTTGGGGGTTTAAGCATACTAAAAAGGACAATTAATGCGGGAGCGTGATTGCATGTCTAATCATGACTGGGAAACAAACAGTGAAAGTACAACTATCCCCGATGAACCCTCTGTTTCTCCGGAAACTTTGCCGAATACTTCTCCCCAGTCTCCGCCAAGAACGAGAAAAACGATGGCAGGGACTGTCAAGGGAAATGACATTAACGCCATCAAGGAACTGGGGCAAATAAATGTACCGCAGATGAAAAGCAATATTCATGTGCTGCCCATCGTTGGGCAGGTAGAAGGGCATCTGGTATTGCCGCCGCAAAACAAAGCAACGAAGTATGAACATATTATCCCTCAATTGGTTGCTTTGGAGGAAAACCCCGAAATAGAAGGCGTGCTTGTTGTCTTGAACACTATCGGTGGAGATGTGGAGGCCGGACTGGCTATAGCGGAAATGATTACCAGCATGTCAAAACCTACCGTTTCTCTTGTGCTGGGGGGTGGGCACAGTATAGGAGTACCTATAGCCGTAGCCACAAATTATTCCTTTATCGCCGAAACGGCGGGTATGACCGTGCATCCAATACGATTGACAGGTTTGGTCATAGGGGTACCTCAGACTTATGAATACCTTGATAAGATGCAGGACCGGGTGGTGAATTTTATCATCAAGCATTCGAAAATATCGGAAACCAAGCTGCGGGAACTGATGTTCAGAACAGGGGAATTAGCCAGAGATATCGGCGCTGTCTTAATTGGTAAAGACGCCGTGGACGTGGGATTAATAGATGAAGTTGGCGGGGTCTCCCAGGCCATGAATAAGCTGAGGGAATTAATTGAAGCGCGTCGTAATAACCAGGGGAGGCCTCTGCAATGATAATTTATATGCCCTGGCCGGCCCAGGATATATTTAAACAAGATAATGAACAATATAAATATCAGGAGATTGAGGTGCAGGGAACTAAATTGCTTGTTGAACCAATAGCTATGGACCAGTGCAGGGTAGTACGCGTACTAAGCACCGACCCACAGGATTACCTAAAAACCGAATTTCAGCCAGGCAGCGAATTAACCTTTACCCCTGTACTCAAATCATGAGCCGCTGTTTCTTCTCTTGAAGTCCTCATTGTTGACATTGGCAGGGAGCGGAGGAATCCTCTGCTCCTTCTCACCAAATTAATCCTGACAGTACCCTCCGGAAAAACCATTGATGAAATTGATTTAAAACTGTGTTATAATAACATTGTTTGCACAGAATAATAATTTGTCTATAAGGAGATGTAAGCATGACAGTTTTACAGGCTGCTATTCTCGGATTGATTCAGGGGTTAACCGAATTCCTGCCCATCAGCAGTTCCGGGCATTTGGTTTTATTTCAGAGATTTTTTGGGTTATCTCAAGGGGTACTTACCTTTGATGTCTTTGTTCATTTAGGAACTCTTGTAGCGGTATTTGCCGTCTTCTGGCAGGACATCCTGGCTTTACTGAAAAAACCTTGGCAGCGGTTGACCGCCCTGATTATTACAGGCACAATCCCGACAGGCATTATGGGACTGGGCTTGAAAGATTTTTTCGAAAAAATATTTGCTTCCGGCAGTACACTGGGCATTGAATTTATTGCCACAGGGGTAATCCTCTGGTGGGCAGAATCTATTCGCCAAAGAAATAAAGGGATTGACCAAATTACATATGTAGATGCAGCTTTTGTCGGATTTATGCAAGGTGTGGCTATTCTTCCGGCAATTTCCAGGTCCGGGCTTACCATAGCCGGGGCATTATTTAGGGGAATAGATAGGGATACAGCTGCCCGGTTTTCTTTTCTTATTTCCATTCCTGCCATATTGGGCGCTGCTCTTGTTGACGCCAAAGATGTTATCGAAGCCGGAACGGTAGGAGTGGGGACCATACCGCTTATAGTGGGTACTGTTGTCTCGGCAGTAGCCGGATACTTTGCGATTAGAATTATGCTCCGTATCTTACGGCAGGGAACCTTGAAGGTTTTTTCTTACTATGTATGGGCTCTGGGCATTTTGGTGATTATCTTGCAACTCACAGGTATTTTGTAAAAATATCATTAATTTTATTTCCGGCCCTTGCTTTGCAAGGGTTTCTTTGTTGATGAAGAACTGGGGCCGGCGGACCTAAGGCCTGAAATTTAACAAAGGAATTTACCGAAAAACGTAGAACATATATTTGGGGAAGGTGAGAAAATGGCCAAAAATAAGGTAGCTGTAAACGAGGAAATAAAATTCGAAATAATGGGTATTTCCTTTCTGGCTTTTTCTGTTCTTTGCCTGGTAAGTCTGTTTTCCAAAACGACCGGAGCCGTGGGTGAGTTTGTTGATATGGCGCTACAGCGGCTGGCCGGTGAAGGCAAGTACATATTTCCTTTTATAGTTGCCTTTTATGGCTTTAAACTAATCAAAGAAAGAAGAAAGACAAAGTTTAGCCACCAGTTACTGGGCGCTGCTGCGCTGCTGGCCATGGTGTTGACATTCATACATATCCAGTCGGAAGAAAAAAGCCTTTTTCAGGCCGGTTGGGAAGGGCGCGGCGGCGGTATTATCGGAGGCGCTTTCAGCGCCGTGTTCATTAACCTGTTTGGTAAAACCGGTACATATATAGTATTAATTACCTTGTTTATTATTAATGTAATCCTGATTACCAATATATCGGCAATTACCCTTTTTAAACGTTTTACGGCTAATGTGCTGGCGTTTATGCAGCGGCTTAAGGAAGGCATTGCTGATTTTATTTTCACTGAAGAGGAAGAGGTGGAAGTACCCGACCAATCACCGGTCGGCGAGCCGCAACTGCCTATTTTTGCGAACAAGAAAAAGGTGCCTATATTTCTGGATAACGGAGTGCTCCAATACGAAGACGGCGTTTCCGGACAGGGCAGGGAAATAAAGTTTGCTGACTATGCAGATGACGGTGATGAACTCCAGGTTAATATTTATTCCGAGCCAATTGAAAAACTGACGGAAAGCGGCAGCGAACTGGCGCGGATTGACGCCATTATTGAAAAAAGAGGGAAAGGGAAAAACAAGGTAAATGCTGAACTGGAAACACCTGAGCTAAAGGTGGGGGGAGGCGGCGAAGACGGGTATAACCTGCCTCCTCTAAGCCTATTGACCAAAAATGTAAAACTAAAAAGTACAAGGATGAGTAAGGATATTACCGACAATGTCAGAATTCTGGAAGAAACGTTGGCCAACTTTGGAGTCAAGGCCCGGGTTACACAGGTTTCCAGGGGACCGGCTATTACCAGGTACGAACTGCAGCCGGCGCCGGGCGTGAAAGTAAGCAGAATTGTCAGCTTAGCTGATGATATCGCCCTGAGTATGGCTGCTTCTGATGTCCGTATAGAGGCGCCGATACCAGGTAAAGCGGCGGTAGGGATTGAAGTGCCCAACAAAGAAATATCCATGGTCCATGTACGGGAGCTTTTTGAAAGCCCTGAATTTATGAATTCCTCTTCCAAACTTACTGTTGCATTGGGTAAGGATATAGCCGGCAACACTATTATAGGCGACCTGGCCAGCATGCCGCACCTTCTGATTGCCGGTGCTACCGGGTCAGGAAAAAGCGTTTGTATGAATACTTTAATTGCCAGTATTTTGTATAAGGCCAAACCTAACGAAGTCAAGCTGATTATGATCGACCCTAAAATGGTTGAACTGACCACGTATAACGGGATTCCCCACCTGATTGCGCCGGTGGTTACAGAAGCAAAGAAAGCTGCCGGTTCGCTCCGCTGGGTGGTCAGAGAGATGGAGAAGAGGTATGAAAAATTTGCTCAAGCTGGAGTAAAAGATATAAAGAGATATAATAACCTGATTCAGAGTGAAGGTTATGAAGGGGAAAAGGAGCCGTTACCTTTTATTGTAGTAGTCATAGACGAGCTGGCAGATTTAATGATGGTGGCTCCGGCCGATGTGGAAGACGCTATCTGTCGGCTGGCCCAGATGGCCAGGGCTGCGGGCATCCACCTGGTTGTGGCCACCCAGCGCCCGTCGGTTGACGTTATTACGGGCCTTATTAAAGCCAATATTCCCTCCCGCATTGCTTTCGCTGTTTCTTCTTCGACGGATTCCCGGACTATCCTTGATATGAGCGGCGCCGAGAAGCTCCTGGGTAAGGGGGACATGCTGTTTTTCCCTGTCGGGGCACCGAAGCCTGTCAGGGTACAGGGAGCTTACTTATCAGACAAGGAAGTGGAAGCCCTGGTCGATTACCTGAAGAAACAGGGACAGCCGGAGTTTGCCGAAGGTGTTATCCAGAGCGATACCGGCGGCAGTGCACCTAATATGGAGGAGGACGAACTTTTTGTTGATGCTGTAAAAGTACTGCTGGAAAGTGGACAGGCTTCTATTTCCATGCTGCAGAGACGTTTGAGAATAGGTTATGCCAGGGCGGCAAGGTTGATCGACATGATGGAAGAACGGGGCATTGTCGGTGGTTATGAAGGGTCCAAGCCCAGAAATATCCTGATTACCATGGAACAGTTTCAACGCATGTTGGAAAACAAATAGTCATAATTCCCCGGTTCCCTGACGAAGTAAAGATGTGGAGGTTTATAATGGGAAAAAAGATTTGCACTGTATTAGTTTTCGTTTTACTGGCGATTTTAATTACCGGTTGTGTCAGAAACGGTGAAAAAATGCCTGCATCGCTGGGGAGCAAGGGAACCCCGAAAAGCTTCAAAGTAGGCGTTGTATTGGGTATGCCCGGCAGGGGAGGCCAGTGGCTTGGAATTAGTGCGGCAGCCGGTATGAAAAAAGCTGAGGAAGAACTGGGTATTGAATATAAGGCGCTGAACCAGGGCGATTTGGTTGATGATGTGGAGTCCTTGCGTTATTTTGCTGAAAACGAGTATGATCTGGTAATTGCGGTAGGACCGCAGATGGCCAAGTCTTTAAACCAGGTGGCCGAACAGTTCAAAGATATCCACTTTGTAATAATAGATGATGTGGTGAACCAACCGAATGTAACCAGCGTTATCTTCAATGAAGAGCATGGCGGTTTCCTGGCCGGCGCTGCCGCAGCGAGTCTGACCAAAACAAATCGTGTGGGTTTTATCGGCGGTTCCCAGATGGATGAAGAAGAAACCAGGTATCAGGCAGGGTTTCTGAAAGGAATACAGTATATAAATAGTTCCGAAGGTAAAAGTGTCAAAGCATACGTTTCCTACGCCGGGGTTTTTGCCGATGCCCTGGTAAATCCTGAAAAAGGTAAGCAGCTTGCTTATCTCCAATACAGTAATGGGGCTGATATAATATTCCAGGTGGCAGGGCAGACCGGTAACGGGGTTTACACGGCTGCCAAAGAAGCCAGAAAATTTGTTATCGGCAACGATGCCAAACAGGCAGAAGCAGCTCCCTGGAACAGTTACGGCGTTACGGCTAAAAGGGTAGATTACGCTGTTTACAGCATTGTGAAAGCGGCATATGCCCAAAAACTGAAACCGGGTGTGGTAATTTACGGAATAAATAACCAGGGGATGGATTACGTAAACAGTTCCGCGGTGCCACCGGATGTAGCCGGTAAGATTAACCTTGTCAAGGCCGGGTTGGCTAAAGGCAGTATTAATTTGGAAAAAATAGTCGTGGCCGGCGATTTACAGTTAAAATTACCCGAGCCGGGCGCTGCACCGCAGAATTTGCCGCCTGCCCAGGGGCAGCCGGGCCTCGGTTCAAGCGGCAATGGTCAAAGCAGGCCAAAGGCAAATTCGGGAACGGGTAGGAACCAAAAAACAAAACCGGAAGGGAACGGTGGTAACGGCAGCAATAGCGGTCAGCCCGCCGGAGGGGGTACTCTGCCACCAACGGGTCAGCAACAGCCCGTTACTCCCAACCAGAGTCAGACCAGTACTCCCGGCCAGAGTCAGACCGGCACTCCAAACCAGTCCGGAGGGTTAACGGGGGAAGCAAGCCAACCTTCCACCGACAATCAGACCGGTGGAGGAACGGAGGCAGGTATTTATCGATAATTGGCGAAATATACCAGCGGAGAAAATCATCGGAGGATTGGCATGGGCAAGAGGGTGGAATTACAACATGTTATATTTGCTGTTATCTTCCTGCTATTTGTTATGGTCAATGGTCAGCCTGTCAATGATACGGATTTCTGGTGGCACCTGAAGGCTGGAGAGTATATCTGGCAGACCAAAACAGTTCCCCATGCGGATGTTTTTTCTTATACCATGTCCGACAAACCATGGACAGCTCATGAGTGGCTGGCGGAGGTTATTTACTACCTCGCGTACAGCCTGGGTAATTTTCGGGGATTATTTGTACTGAATTTATTGTTGCTGGCTTTAACTTATTATTTTTATTATCAATTGCTGCAGTTGAGAACGGGAAAAAACTCTATCCTTTCGGCTTTGCTCATGCTGGCAGGGGCCTTTTTTACCTATTTCTTCTGGGGTTTTCGACCTCACATGTTCCTGCACCTGTTATTTGTTATCTTTCTTTATGTTATGGAATGTTTTTACCGGAACAGGGATTACCTTTGGATATTGCCTTTGCTTATTATCGCCTGGGTTAACCTGCACGGTTCTTTTATCATGGGGCCGGTTATTATAGGCTTGTACCTGATTAGCGGGATTTTTGCGATTCAATTGCCTACCCTTGTTAATAGATTATGGACACCGGCCCAAAAAAGAAAACTTCTGGCTGTTTTATTAATGTCGTTTTTAGCTACCCTTATTAACCCCAATTCGTACCACATGCTGTTCTATCCGTTACAAACAGTAAATAGTGATTTTATTGTAAACCAGATAAATGAATGGGCTTCGCCTGATTTTCATGAACCATATTTCATGGTTTATCTGGGTTACGTTCTGGCGGGTTTCGCGCTCATGGGCCTGGGGAAAAGTAAACACAGGGCGGTAGACCTCCTGTTGGTGGGTACATTTTTCCTTATGAGCCTGTATGCCGTTCGCCACATTGCTCTTTTTGTTTACGGCGCCGGGCCTGTGTTTGGTTACTATCTGGCCGCTTTGCTGCCGAAAAATTCGCTATATAAACATGAACATATTTTTAACGGAGTTTCGGCTGTAAAACATTTGTTAAACGGAGTTTTGGTCGTAGGGACGTTAATTGCAGCATTCCTGGTGTGGCCGCCGGAAGTACCTTTGGAAAAACATGTTGAAGCGCGGGTTTTGCCTGTTGGTGCTGTCAACTACATAAAACAACACCGCCTCTATGGGAAAGTTTTGAATGATTACAACTGGGGTGGGTATATTCTCTGGACTCTTTATCCTGATGTTCGCGTTATGATCGATGGACGAACAGATTTATATGCGGCAAAGGTATTTCCCGATTATCTGAAAATCGCTAAATTGCTGCCCCAAACTCCGCAATTACTGCAAAAATACTATCCCGATGCCATCATCATCAGGGAAGGAACTTCGCTGGATGCCTATTTAAGCAACTATCGTCACTGGCAAAAGGTATATGCCGATGAAACGGCCGTAATCTACACCCCGGTTGTAAAGGGGAGACATGGGACATGAGCTGGATTAAAAAGTTGCAGATACAGCATGTGGCCCTTTTTGCCTTGCTGATAATGTTTATCGTTGGGCATGCCAAACCTATTGCCGACCCCGACGTTTGGTGGCATTTAAAAACAGGGTTAGATATCATCGACACGGGCCAAGTACCCCGTGAGGACAGGTATACTTTTTCCAATATGGGACATGAATGGATAGCCCACGAATGGTTGGCCGAGGTTATTTATGCTTTTCTATATAAAGCCGGCGGTTATCACGGGCTGGTCGTAATTAATATAATTGTGCTCGGTCTAATTTCAACAATGGCCTTCCATGTGTGCTACCGGCGAACAAAGGGCAACCTTACCTGGAGTGTTATTGCCGTCCTTTTTATCGCCGTTATCCTTTCGAATTTTTGGACCTTCAGGCCCCATATGTTCGGGTACCTGTTTTTTACCGCCTATCTGCTTATTCTATATCAATATGAAAAAGGGCAGGATTACCTGATATTCTTGCCGTTACTAATGCTGCTCTGGGTTAATTCCCACGGTTCCTACATCATCGGAATAATTCTCATGGGTTTTCACCTGGTGGCCCACCTGGTAGACTTCCATTTAGGCAGGTATCGAGGGAAAAAATGGCCTGCCGGAAAAAGAAAAAAGTTTTTGTTTGTATTGGGGACAGTAGTGCTAGCCACTTTGCTAAACCCCAATACTTACCATATATGGCTCTATCCTTTTACTACCGTTGATGCAGAAATGATAGTGGAAAATATCGAGGAATGGATGGCCCCTAATTTTCACCATATCCGTTTTCAGGTGTTTGCTCTGCTGTTGGCAGGGGTCATTTTCAGTCTGCTGTTATCACCGAAGAAAATTTCTGTAAACGACGGAGTTTACCTGCTTGCTTTTACGGCGTTGACCATGTTCGGCGGGCGCAACATGGCCCTCTTTGCTTTGGCTTGTTTTCCCATAGGGGTAGAGCATGCTTCTGAAATATGGCCTTTCGGGGGACTGAAGACGGTGAAATTTGCCCCTGTAAACTGGGTCCTGGTGGCTGTATTGCTGGTGGTGGGTATTCTTAATTGGCCTGTTTTTGCCTCCATCGAAGATTATGGCGACCCGCAGGAATATCCTGTCGGGGCGGTGGAATATATCATCCAACATCAGTTACAAGGCCGAATTTTTAACGACTATAACTGGGGCGGATACATACTATGGAAGTGTTTTCCGGAAAACCGGCCCTTTATTGACGGCCGGACCGATATTTTCGTGGACAGGGTTTTGCCCGATTACGTGAAAATAATTGAAGCCCGCCAGGGAGCATATGAAATTCTTATGCAATACGACCCGGATTATATTCTCGTTCCGCCTGATGTTCCACTCAATACCCTGCTGAAGGATAAAAAGGATTGGCGGCTTATTTATCATGACCCGGTAGCAAATCTATTTGCGCAAGGGAGATGAGGTTTTGGAAGTAGGTATTAACCTGCGGGAGAAGTTTTTTTCCTGGCGTACCCTGGCATCATTTGGCTTGGCTTTTGCACTTATTTACCTCATGGTCACCAGGATGGAGCCTGACAGGGTATGGTCGGCCCTGAAAAACACGCAACCCGGCTGGTATGCAACAGCTTTTCTGGTGTATTATACCGCATTTCCCTTAAGGGCATTGCGGTTTCGGTTGATGTTGAAAAATAACGGCCTTGCAACCAAAACGCCGGACTTATTGAATATTATACTTATATCCTGGTTTGCTAATTGTTTGGTACCTGCCAAGATCGGAGATTTGTACAGAGGATACCTGGTTAAAGTACGGTACTGCTTGTCTTTACCGAAAACCATAGGCGTTATTTTCGTGGAAAGGGTTTATGACCTGTTTATTTTGTACCTGCTCATCGGCGCTACCGGGATTGCGAGTTTTCAGGGCCGGATTCCTGGCAAGCTGATGCTTGTTATGGAGACAGGCTTTATTGTGATATTAATTTTGATAATCCTTACCTTTGGTTTAAAACGTTTCGGTCAACGGGTGGCAAGGTTGCTGCCGGTTAAGTTTGCTGAATTGTACAGCAAGTTTCATACGGGAGCTGTGGACTCTTTGCAAGACCATGGCCCGGTAGCCCTGTTCACCGTTGGCATTTGGTTGTTAGAAGGGATGAGTTTTTTCTTTGTCTGCCGAGCCATGGGCCTGGGCATACCCGCCGTTACAGTGGTGTTTATAGCGTTGGTGTCGGCGCTGATGACGGCGCTGCCTGTTACCCCTGCGGGTCTGGGCCTCGTGGAAGCCACCAAGGTGGGCGTACTTTTGTTCTTTGGACAATCTGAGGGTGTGGCAGTCACGGCGGCTATACTGGATAGGATAATCAACTACTGGAGCCTGTTAGTGCTGGGGTTTGCTGTTTACCTGAAAACGGGCAGTACATACAAAAGGGGAGGGGTTACCGGTGAAGGCGCTGGTTGTGATACCGACCTACAATGAAAAAGAGAACATAGCCAAACTGATTGGCGAATTGATGAAGGTTAACGGGGAGTTGGAAGTACTGGTTGTAGACGACGGTTCTCCTGACGGCACCGGCGAAATTGTCCGGGCCCTGGCCAGGGATAATGAACGGGTCCATGTCATACATCGCCCGGGCAAGATGGGGCTGGGTACCGCCTACATTGCGGGGTTTCGTTACGCTTTGAGCCGGTCTGATATCGAATGCATTCTGGAAATGGATGCCGATTTTTCACACCAGCCAAAGTATATCAAGGATTTTCTGCGAGAGATTAAGGAATATGATGTGGTTTTGGGCTCGCGTTACATTCCGGGTGGCGGGGTGGAAAACTGGGGCTGGTCGCGGCGACTCCTGAGCAAGGGTGGCAGTTTGTTTGCGAGGCTTGTCCTGGGTTTGCCGTACCGGGACTGCACAGGCGGGTTTCGTTGTTACAGGCGGCAGGTTTTGGAACAAATTGACCTGGATACCATTACTTCTGAAGGTTTCGGCTTCCAGGTGGAAATGCTTTATGCCTGCTACCAAAACAAATTCCGCATCAAAGAAATTCCGATTATTTTTCCGGACCGCCGGGAAGGAACCTCTAAAATATCCAGAAAAATTGTGCTTGAGGCTTTTTGCATGGTGTTAAAACTGCGTATCTTGCACAAACAGTCCTTTCGGAAGACTTTGCTGGAATCGCCGGTTCAGGCAAGGGGGAAATAAATTCGGATGATGAAACAGTTTTCTGTACATATTATTCCCTATTTGGTAACCGTTCTTAGCCTGACGGCGAAGTTTTTGTACTTGAACTGGGTTACAGGTTCTTACGTGAACATACCCTGGACAATTTCCCTGGGAACTTTATTGATGTTAACCGCCCCCTGCATTGCCTTAAATTCGGGGAAGCGGTTGTGGGTATTAATTGTTTTTGATTTGATTATCTCTTTTTTATTGTTTGCTGATATCCTTTATTACCGTTACTACGGCGATATAATTTCAGCGCCGGTGTTGGTTCAGATAGGTTTGGTGGGGCCGGTGCTGAGTTCAGTGATAGGTCTCATAAAGTTTTCTGATTTGTTGTTAGTTCTTGACCTAGCGATTTTTTTGCCGTTTTTTGGCCTAATTTCCACAGGTGCTGATAATAAATCCTGCCGAGATATCTGTATGAGGACTGTAGCGGCTGTTGCCGTGATGTCAATCGGTTATTCAGTCATTTTTTTCTCCGGGAATAAGTTTGATGCCAATAACAGATTGCAGGTAATCAATCGGGCCGGCTTGCTTTATTACCATTTCGCGGACATCAGCAATTACTTGGATGGAGTGGTGTTGGGTGAAGAACCCATGCAGAAAGGCGACATGGCCATGATTGAGAAAAGGTTTGCCGGGAGGAAAATGACAGAGGGAAGACTTACCGGTTATGCCAAAGGAGCCAATGTGTTGGTATTGCAGGTGGAAGCCCTGCAAAGCTTTGTTCTGAACCTTAACATCAACGGTCAGGAAATCACGCCAAATCTCAATAAACTGATGAAAGAAAGCCTGTATTTTCCCAACTTCTACAGCCAAACCGACCAGGGCAACACTTCAGATGCCGAATTCCTGGCCAATGTATCTCTTTATCCTCTGCAGAAAGGGTCAGTATATTTTTTGTATACCAAAAACGACTACCGGTCATTACCCCAGGTTTTGCGGGAAACGGGTTATTCAACACTGGTAATGCATGCCAACGAACCGGAGTACTGGAACAGGAAATACATGTATCCTTCACTTCATTTTGCTACCTTTTACAGTGGAGAAAGTTACCTTTTAGACGAAAAAATCGGTCTGGGGTTGGGCGACAGATCGTTTTTGCATCAATCGGTAGAAAAGATCAAGCAAGCCAGACAGCCTTTTTACAGTTATTTGATTACCCTGACAAGCCATTTTCCATATAATTTTCCCGACAAATTAAAGGTATTAAATCTTTCTCCCTATGAAGGGACAATGGCAGCGAACTATCTTCATGCCATTCATTATGTCGACCAGGCTATTGGTTCTTTTCTGGCTGAAATGCGAGAACAGGGCCTGTTGGACAAGACCCTGGTAGTCATCTTTGGGGACCATTTTGCTTTGCCCGAAAACGAACTGGCCCGATTTGGCAAACTGTTGGATGTGAAACAGGACTGGCTAGTTGGAAAAAACAGGGTTCCTTTAATTATCCGGGTTCCCGGGGGAAAACAGGCTGGAGTAATAAATACCCCCGGGGGCGAAATAGATATATTTCCCACACTGGCTAACCTTTTGAATCTCAACCCCGGTGACGTACTTACAATGGGGCGTGACCTGGTCAATGCCAGGGAGGGGTTTGTAGTGTTTCGTGACGGTTCTTATATAGATAAAACTAATAACTACCACAACATAGCGAAAGAACCTCAAACTCCTGAAGCTGCGTTGGCTCTGCAGGAACTTCGGATCTCCGACCTGCTAATCAGGTACAACCTGACTGACCGGTTGCTGAACAAAAAGGGTGTCACGCCTTCAAATCGGTGAAACCATGACGAGAGAAGTGGAAACATGAAGGAAATGAGAGCTAAAATCCTATTGTTTGTGTTTTGCGTTCTGCTGGGCTGTGTTATATTATTTTTCGGTTCTAAGCAGGAGGCTGTTCAGTGGGATTTTAATACTTACTACTATGCGGGAAAAGCCTGGTCAGAAGGTTTCAATCCTTATAATAAAGACGTGTTGTCAGTGGTATCAAAAGGTGCAGCTGTCTTTGATTATGTTTATTCTCCCATAACACTGCCGGTGTTTAGCCTGATAGCTTTAATGGATTTCAGACAGGCTTTCATCTTTTACCTGGTGCTGAAAATAGCTGCCTGGGTTGTCCTGAACAGGATATGGGTAAATGCTTTTCTTGGCAGGGACACGAACTTTCTTTTTTATTTATTTGGACTGGTGGCTTTTAACTGCTCCTTTCTTGCTGATTTACTGGCCGGGAACATTGCCGTTTTTGAGCAGCTTTTACTATGGGTGGCCTTTTTCTGTTATTTACAGGGATGGTTAATGTTGTTCTGTTTATTTATTGTGGTGGTTTCTCTTTTTAAAATCACACCTCTGTTTTTTCTGGTCCTACTCCTGTTTGTGCCTGACAGGAGGAAATACCTTTATTTGGTCGGGTCCCTGGCAGGTTTTGCTTTGATCATGGCTTTGTCGTACGCTGTACAACCATGGCTTTTCCAGGGTTTTCTCGACAACATGCAGAAACTTAATAACTTGGCTTATGAGAGAGGCCTGGTTAACCCTGCTGTTTTGCCTTTGCTCAAAGACATTGTTAGGGTATGGGAACAGAAATTAAATATCCCAATACCTGGCCAGGTTAGCTGGCTAATGTATTTCTTCTTTGTGTCAACAGTATTGTACATTAGCCGGCGATCAATTGTCTTGTTGCTGAAAAACGAACAGATAGGGAATGAACAGAAAGGTCAACACCGCTATATTCCGGTCTCCTGTCGGAATACTACGTATTCTTTGTAGCTTGTCTATACTGGTTTTTATACATCAGACTGATAACAGAAAAGAGCCCTTCTTGGCAGAATCGTCAATTTCTTTTAAAGGGCCTGGTAAACAAAGCGACCAGGAAAATCAGTGACACATACCCAAACAATGGATAAAGAAAACCTACTAACCGGGAAAAGCCCACCTGGCTAAAACATACAGCCAACAGCATTATTACTGTTAAAGTTCTTTTGTAAGAGAGATTAAATCCCTCGACAATGCGGGTTGTTACGCCATAAACATTGCCGATGATGGTGGTATAAATCTCTGCCCACAGGATGATTGCATAAAATAACTGGAATGGTCTCCCCACAGACGCTGCCAGTTGCAGCATAGGTACTTCTGGCAGCTTGGCCAAGGGGCCCGCCAGATTGGATAATATAGCCAGGTTGATAAGGGAAGCCAGGGCGCCTAAAAGCAAGCCACCGATTAGCCCTCCGGCCAGGAGAGCATTCCTTTTGCCAATCTCATGCCCCAGAGGGGCCAGTACGCCCGTGGAGAGGGTGAGGTTATAGGCAACATAGGTGAAAGCCGATAAAAGCCAGTGAGGGGTCGAGGAAGCGGGTACGGCTATTTGGTTGACATTAAAACAAATAAGTGAACTTATGCTGATGCTGGAAAGGCCGACTATGAGGCAGCCGACAGTGAGCAGCGGCACAATAATGCTGTTGGCCCGGATTATGCCCTTTATTCCGGAGAGAACGGTGATAATGGTCAGGACTACCGTTAATAAAGTTCCCAGCAGGTAGGGTACATCCAACTGCTGAGCCAAAACAGCTCCGGAACCGGCCAGTAATACGCTTAAAGTGGCGAAAAGAAAAAGGGTAATTAATTTTTCTAAAATAAATCCCAGCGGCCGGCCGCATATATATTCAAAGACCTCTTTGTAGGATACCGCCCGTAGGGCCCTTCCAATGCCCAAGACCAGAATACCGCTGACGGAAAAAAGCAAGGCGCTTAGGCAAACGCCGGCGATACCGGGTAAACCGTGGCTGCTGAAAAACTTCAGCACTTCCTGGCCCGATGCAAAACCGGCGCCCACAACTGTGCCAATATAAGTAACAGCCACCTTCCAAGAGTCCTTCGGAACATAGTTCATGGAGTTCCTCCTTATATAATAGCCTTTGAAATTATTTATTCCAAAATCAAATTAAGTTGTTTAAGAATTAAAAAAAGATGAGGAAATTGTGGGCTCGATGTTGTATAATAGTTGTTAGATTCAGTATTCAATCAGGGAACAAAGGAGGGCTGAACAAAGATGACTATCACTAAAGATATGAGTATCATGGAAATAGTGATGAAATACCCAAAGACTATTCCGGTATTTCAATCCTATGGCATGGGATGTTTCGGTTGAGGCGTTGCCAAGTTTGAAAATGTTGCCGCAGGTGCGGCCGCTCATGGCATCGATATAGACAGTCTGATTAAAGATCTGAATGATGCGATAAAAAAATAACAACATTTAGCTAACCAAAGGGGTCTAAAACATTGATCGGCTGCTATTTGTTTGCCTGGTTAATGGTTTAGACCCTCTTTATGTTTTTCTACCCATTCCTCAAAATAGAATTTTGTGTTGATTAAGTTTTTCCCGTATATATTTATGAATTTTACAGGGTTAAAATGCGGTCCGTTGACCAGGTAAACCCTTTGTTTTTTTCCGTTCATACGAAATGCTGTATCAAGCATTTGATATGTTAATAGGTCGCTGTCGGGCAGAGAATACCCGATGAAACAAATTTGTTCACTACGGATAAGCCTTATTAAGGCCGCATACCAAATATCCCTGATAGCAGGTAATTCGTAGGCTTTAAAAAGGGTCGGGGCCACCAAAAAATAATTTAACAGGCTTCCACAATCAAGGCAGTATTGGTCTTTTGCATTAATGTGCATGAAACGAAAAATAGTTTTACATTGTGGGCAAAATTTGAGATTTATACTGCCATGCAATTTTAACAAGGCCCGCGATGGTCTGGCTTCTCTATGGACTGAAACTGGATGATCACTTAAATCAAGGTGTAGGTCAATTGTTTCGCCAAGGTCCGCCAAAGCTTGTTCCAGGACCAGGTCATAATTAAAAGACAAAAAATCGGCATTGCCGGCCAAATCATGCACAAAAAGACGATATAAATCCTGGTTTAAACCTGTATTATCGGGGTGCAGTATCCCTACCATCTCTTGCAAAAGGCGGTTTTCACATTGGTCAATCAAATTGTAATCTATATTGGGATATGGCCGGTAATAACGGATAAGATCCAGCCGGCTTATTACTTCTTGAAAGGAGACTTTGGCAGGCCAATCAGCCGTATCAGGATAGAGAACCTCAGTCAGAATTTTCGCCAATGGCTTGTTTTTTGGCTGGGAAAATATTCTCGGCAGTATTTCTGTCTCTCTGGGAGCACCACTTGCTGCGGAAAAACCTGCCCCTACGACATAAAGGTCGAACATTGCTCAATACCTCCGGCAAAGATTAGGATAAAGTATTTAAACAAATTTTATACTAAAAGAGTGGTTTTGATAGAAAATTTTGTTCATATGTGGTTGAAAAGGGGCTGTTTTTGGGGAAACTTGACCCCAAAATATGTCAATGATATACTGAGGTTGGCGTGAGTCAAACAATAAAAGGCAGTTGTCCTAAAATGAGGTTGTCAGGACCAAGCAGGAAGAATTACAGTTTATGTCGAATGTTTTCATATTGGAAAGGTGACCAAAATGCAGAAAGAAATTAATATAGAAGAAGCATTAAAACTGCCCAATGTACAGTTTGTTGACGTGAGGTCTCCGCAGGAATACGCCGAAGCATGCATTCCGGGCGCTATTAATATACCTGTTTTTAATGACCGGGAAAGAGAAATAATCGGTACCATATATAAGCAACAATCGCCTGAAAAGGCCAAGATAGAAGCTCTGCGTCTTGTCAGCCCCAAGTTGACTGATATTGTTGAACGATGTCAGGACATGGCCAGGGACAGCAACCTAGTACTATATTGCTGGCGAGGTGGCATGAGGAGTAAATCTATTGCTACTGTGCTGGACATTATGGGTATTCCGGCCTTGCGTTTGACGGGAGGTTTTAAGGCTTACAGGAGGTATGTGAACAGCTACCTGGCCCGGGAACTGAAGCATAAGGTAGCTGTCCTCCATGGTTTAACGGGTGTTGGGAAGACAGATGTCATTAATATTCTACGCCAAATGAGTGTGCCGGCTATCGATTTGGAAGGTTTGGCCAATAACCGGGGTTCTGTTTTTGGCAACGTTGGTATGGAACCCCAGCCTTCGCAAAAGATGTTTGAAGGAATGCTTGTTGATGAGCTAAAAAGGTTTGAACCTCTGGGATATATTGTAGTAGAAGGGGAAAGCAGGCGGATTGGCCGGATAATTTTGCCGGAAGTATTGTTTAAGGCTATGAATGAGGGAATAAACATATTATTATACTGTCCTCTAGAATGCCGAGTTGAGAGGATTAAGCGCATTTATACCGAAGGTCCGAACCAAAATATTGAATCATTAACTGGCTCGCTGCAGTCTTTAACAAAAAGGCTCGGCAAAAATAAAGTTGCTGAATTAACCAGGCTGATTGAAAACAAACAATTTCACGATGTTATAACGACTTTGCTGGTGGATTATTATGACCCGTTATACAGGTATCCTGAAAAACCTGATGATAACTTTGATTTAAGTATTGACAGCAGTGATCCTGTACAGGCGGCCAAAAAAATCAAAAAATTCCTGGCGGTCCAAAAATTAGGCGGGAGGTGATCGAACTTGGCAAATACCGGAGAGATGCTTAGAGAGGCCAGGGAACGAAAAGGTGTCAGCCTTGAAGAGGCAGAAGAGGAAACCAAAGTTCGAGCCAGGTATCTGGCTGCTTTGGAAAACGAAGAATATGACGTGATACCGGGAAAAGCATACGTGAAAGGATTTTTAAAAATTTATGCTAATTACCTTGGTTTAAATCCGGATGAGGTTATTTTGCAATACAAGTCTTCCCAAATTGCTTTATCCGACCAGGTGGTACCGAAGCAGCCACCTCAACGAAAAAAATATAAAAGAACGGGTAACTATGTAAAAAAGAGAACAGCTCCGAAGTGGAAGACCTATACTGTCACAGCTTTTTTAGCTATGGCCGCTATTGTTACTCTGGTGGTATTTAACGGCCAGTGGAGTAAACAGCGTGTGGGAGGAGAAAATAATTCGGCCCTGCAGGAAAATAACATTAATTTGAGCAATGACCAGGGGAAAAACGCTTCTCCCCAAAAACCGGGTGAAAAAAGCGCTACACCGCAACCTAACCATGCCGCTAACAATACGCCGGCCGGCAATCCGGGCAACAACAACCAGATACAGAAGAACTACCCCCAGGTAAGTCAAAATCAGCCGAACAAAAACAATAACGGACAAGCTACCGACGGAGTGAATGTTGTTCTTAAAACAAAAGACCAGAATTGCTGGGTAAAGGTTGTTATTGACGGACAGACGGCTTATACAGGAACATTGATGCCGGGGCAAATAAAATCCTTTGACGGAAAAGAAGAAATTCGTCTGGTATTAGGTAATGCCGGCGCTGTGGAAGTGATATATAATGGTCAGAACCTTGGTACCCTTGGGCCAATCGGTCAAGTTGTCAAAGATAAATTCCCCAGAAGTATGTAAAATATTATGGGATCCCTTACCAGGGATTCTTTTTTGTATATGGTAAACAATAACAAAAAATTTGCGAAAAGTTAAAATATCTGTAATCCTTTTGTAATGGTAAAAAAATGGTTTCAATGGTACAATAAACATAACGAAAAGTGATTATGTATACTTATAAATTTTTATATTCGTGAGTGAGTTGCCGGCAACATAAAAGATACTGCAATTAATTAAAATGTAGAAAACAGAAGCAAATATAACAGTATTTGTAAGGAATGCATTGGGCAGCACCTGATGCTCCCCGGGGCAACGCATCTGTTATTGTTATTAAGTAGGCTAAGGCTTGGGATAACCCGGTTCTTAGCATATTATTTTTTGGGGCTAAAAATTTATGGAGTGACACTTATGAGCAGGCTAAGGGAGGTACTGGATGCCAAGATTACAGTTAACCTTGATGCTGAAATAGATAGACATAAAGCGCTTATCTCACTGGTACTTATAACTTTGCTGTTATTTTTCGTGGGTTACGGGTTTTTACGTTATTTGTCCGGAGCACAGGACAGCTATTATAAAGAACGGGTGGAAGAACTAAGATTAAAACTGCAGTTTCACCCCGATGATCGGATATCGGCGCTGGAACTGGCTCTAAACTTATACTTGAGTGGAAATGAGGGAAAAGGCATCAATCTGGCCCAAAAAATTTATAAAGAGCAACCTGATGACCCCAATGCCATGTTTTACCTTGGTGTTATGTTGTCTGACAAGGGGGCTTATGCAGAATCGACAAAGTTGCTGGAAAAACTGAGTTATAAGTTTTCCGGATTCGAACCGGCTCGGGTGAACTACTTTTTAGGTATAAATTATTTACAGCTAAAAAACTATAAAGCGGCTGAACGGCGTTTGCAAAAATCTGTAAGTATTGATGGGAGTTATCCGGTTGCTTACTATAATTTGGGTTTGGCTCGTGAAAAACTGGGTAAAGTGCAACAGGCTTTGGATGCCTACCATAAAGCTCTAAAGTTAAATGGAAATTACCCTGAGGCAAAGGAAGCAATAGATCGTTTAACCAATTGAGATGCAGTACAGATTCAGGTGATTAATTTGTCTGAACGAAAAAAAGTTACAATTAACTTAAGAACTTATCTGGCTTTATTGACTGTTATAGTGATTATTACTGCCGCGCTTTTTACATATCTCTTTTATAATCGCCGTAGTACCCTGCCTGCAATTTCTGTAGGACCAATACCCGGCAATTTTAATTTTGTCTATAACATCTATGGTTCAAAGGACAGAAAACTGCTTCGCCCTATGAGTGCGTTTTTTGAGCATAACTCCAAAAAGATATATGTTGCCAATACTGAGGGTCATTCCATAGATGTGTTTGATAATAAGGGAAAATACCTGTATTCATTTGGCGGTTTTGGTAGCATGCCGGGGAAGCTTTCGTATCCTTACGGTGTTGCCAGGCTTTCCGACGGCAACATTGTGGTAACAGAGGCGGGAAACCGCCGGGTGCAGAAGTTTTCGCCCCAAGGGGACTTTTTGGGTTTTATTGTACCGACTGATAATGCTGTGGGGCTGGATAAGCCTGGACCAGTGCGTGTTGATGCAAGGGGTAATATTTATATAGGTGATTTATCGGGCAACAAAGTTATTGTTTTAGATGCGACGGGAAAGCTGATCAGGACAGTTGGGAATGTACAATACCCCCATGGAATAGCTCTTGATGAGAAGAATAACCGATTATATGTAGCCAGCGCCGGGACCGGAAATATAAAGGTATTTCCATTAACCGAGAACAAAAAAGAAGATAACAATGCGCCTGAATTTTCCGGATTGGGTTTAGTCAGGGGGATAGATGTGGACGAGCACGGAAACCTTTATGTGGTAGACAGTATTGCAGGTATGGTGAGGACCTTTGATTTTAACGGCAAACCAGGGTTGTCATTTGGGGGGAGCGGTAATGACGATGGCAGTATGTTGTACCCTAACGGAATAGATGTCGGTGAAGACGGCAGAGTATATGTTGCTGATTGGGGGAACAACAGGATTGTTGTTTGGGGTAATTAAATCTAAAGTGGGTCGGTATTATGCTTGGGAGCACGGAGCAAAACGTAAATTTAAGCAAAACTCCAGTAAAAGGGATAAAAATAGACTTGCTGAAGGCAGTTCTATCGGTTGCCGGATTGCTCTTTGGAATTTTTGGCATGATTGGCCTGAGTATACACAGTGCAGATGCTGGTGCAGATTCGCCGGAGGCCTATGTGCGATATGAAAACAATGGTTCTTTTGTGGCTATTACCGTCTACTGGGATGATACGGGCGGTGGGTCCTCAATTTCATGGGCGAACGATGTGACTGTCAGCGGGACGGCCCTGAACTGGCAGACCGGACTGACATTAAGGGGACAGGGGACAGCCGCTGCCTCTGCCACGCTTAGTAACGGGGAAAAGTATAAGAACTATTATTTTAAATTAACTAAAGGTGGCAAGTCTTCCATCATCCGGGCTTTTCCCGTTGATTTCGATGCAAGCGCCGGCCCCCGTTACCAAAATGATTATGCGCACGGGAATTATCAACCTGGAACGGCCATGTGCGCAGCCTGCCATGTCACTCACGCCGGGTTAAAGGCATATCTGTTAACACAAGCCACCTATTATGAACTTTGCCTTTTCTGTCACGGCACGGCAGCCACACAAAGCAAATATGATGTGCAGTCAGGAAAGGTAAAAACTGCAGACGGTTGGAAAGATTCTTTGGCCGGGCCCATCGGAACCGATTATGGCACATCCAAGCATAATGTCGATGACCGGTCCAATGTAGACACGACCGTGTACGGCAGTGCGCCCGGAAAAATCCTGACTTTTACATGCCTATCATGTCATAAAGCACATGGCGGTACAAATGATAATTATCGCTTGCTGCGCGATGTCATCTACCCATCCAACGATAAGTTTATAGCTACTACTGTCAGTTATACGGCATATGCTGTAGTGAAGGATCAGACTGTCGGAGAAGAGGTTTATATGGTGTCGGGGAATACGGAATTTTGTACTGCCTGCCACCTGGATTATGATGACGGCAATGCAAAAGAGCGGGGCGGAACTTATTCCATGTATTACCGGCACCCGGTGACGGTTGACAGTAAAGTTTACAGTGTTTACAGTACCTCCCCCCCAAAAAACCTTTATCCTAAACCGGGGGATAAACTTCCCCTGCAAGCCAGTGCCTCCAGCGAGAGCATTGGCGCAGATAAACGAACTGCAGTAGTTTGCAGTACCTGCCATTATGCACACGGTACATACAAACAGTTCAACGTGGGTTATCCCAGACCGGGCAGCACAAGGGAATGGGTGACCAATCAGAAAATGCTGCGATTGGATAATTATGCGGTTTGTGAATCCTGCCACAAAAAATAGGCGTTGTGGAATTTTCACTCTTTGCCGGGCTGAAAAGAAAATGGAGGAGAGAACGGGTTGCAGCAGGGCAGGTGATAAAGATGAAGGTCAAACATTTGTTGCTTATAATACTGGTATTATTGATTGTTGCGTTTTTGGGCTTTGCTTACCTGTTTTACAGGGAGCAGCAGGATAACCTGAAGTTTCAGTCGGTGGCTGTAAACCAGGAGAATAAAATAATCTATTATGGCCCACAGGAGGACCCCTTTTCGTGGCCGGTGGGAATCGCAGTTCATAAAGGCCAAATTTATATAGCCGATGCTAACCGGCACAGGATCAGGATTTTTACACCTGAGTGGCGTCTGGTCAAAAATATCGGACATTATGGAAAGAAAAAAGGGGAACTGGGCTATCCCGTAGGGATTGCTGTAAATTCTGAAGGAGAAATATTTGTATCAGAAGTTGTTAATAACCGAATTCAGGTATTTTCACCGGAGGGCGCTTTCAAATCATTTTTCCCGCAAAGGAAAGTAGATATCAAGAGCCCAACGGCTATTGCTATAGATAAGAGTGATAATGTGCTGGTCTTTGACCGGGGAGATCACTTTATCAAGGTCTTCGACCGGACCGGAAAACTGCTTTTCAAATTCGGCGGCCCGGGCAGCAGTCCGGGTCAACTTAAGTTTGCCATGGGGATTGCTGTTTTGCCCAATGGGAATATTTGCGTTTCGGATTCCGGTAACCGGCGCATACAATTTTTTGACAAGCAAGGCAAGTTCCTGGCTCAGTTCGCAGGTGGAACGGATGGCCTTAACGGGTTTGCCTTACCAAGGGGCATAGCCGCCATAAATAATGAAAAGGTAGCGGTTGTAGATGCCCTTGCACGGCGTGTATTAGAAATAAGCCGTAAAAAAGATGCCTGGGAATCAAAAATTTTAGGAAAGGACTTTGTAGTACCTGATGGGGCGTTTTATGCCGATGGCAGATTATATGTTGCCGACCGCGGCGATAACAGTGTTGCTGTAATTGGGAGAGTCAGATAGACTGGCAAGGCGGGATACTTATGAGAATAACGGTAACGACAACCGGGAAAAAATTAAACTACCGCAAGTTTGGCAAGCGTATTGGATTATTGGCCTTAGTTATCGTCACTGCCGTTGCTGCCTTTTTCTATTTCAACAGCAGCACCGTAGCTGTAACATCGAAGCCAACAGTATATATTGTAGATGTAGATTACGCTGCTAATTCTTCCGGCGACCGTATGAGAAGCTACCTTACCAGTCAGGGATATACTGTTAACTGGGTGAATGCAACTACTACTTTACCTTCTCATGCAGAGGCTAATGGCTATGATGTTATTATCTTTAGCACAGGCGATTTAGGTACAACTAGTTTGAACGATACAGATTTGCAGTGGGTTTATGACCAGTTGAACGACCCGGCCAACAATCACAGGGTTATTGTGGAGGGTGATGCTCTGCCCTCGGAAATAAATGGCAGTGCTAACGCCGCAACATTTCGTGCCGGTATTTTACATGCTACTGCCATTGGATCACTTCAGACCAATTCAACCTATACTTTTAACAGACTGAACAGTACTCATTATGTGGTTTCAGGCGGCGGTGCCGGAGGCACGGGAATTAACATTTCTGGTACCAACCCAACTTATTCTAATTTTACAACTAATGATTTCAGACCTATTACGGAAGATGCTAACAGTACACCCCTTTACAAATATTCTACAACCACAACGCAGCCATATACCGTTCTGTCCGCCTGGGAGGGAACCAACAGGGCTTCAAGGTCTGTTGTCATGAGCTTTCTTTGGTATAACGGCACCCAGGGAATCACCACCCAGTCATGGCGTGAAGGTTTGCTCAAAAATTCCGTGGACTGGGTCGGCGAGTTTATGGAGGCGTCTTTTACATCGATGGCGCCTGCGAATGTCAACCCCGGTACAACGGGGGTACAAATGGGTCGCTTGTTTTTACAGAACA
Organism: Thermincola sp. GK-1; assembly: GCF_059412445.1. Classification (NCBI taxonomy): domain Bacteria; kingdom Bacillati; phylum Bacillota; class Clostridia; order Eubacteriales; family Thermincolaceae; genus Thermincola; species Thermincola sp. GK-1. The sequence continues at coordinate 45,812 of NZ_JBSQAT010000003.1, read as the reverse complement.
ATATTAGCGGGGAAAACACGACCCTGACAGGTTTCAGCGTGCAGCAGACGGGAACGGCGACCAAAGACAGCAATATAACTACCGTGAAAATATACGCTGACGCCAATAATGATGGAACTATTGATACCCCGTCCACTCCTTTGGCAACGGCCAATTTTTCCGGTGGTACTGCTACCTTCAGCGGCCTTAATTTTACCGTGGATTCAACAGGGAAATCTATAATCATAACCTATGATGTGGCTGCTGGGGCCGAACAGACCAAGAGTCTGCGGTTAAAGGTACTTACCAATACATTTACAAACCAGGAAGGATCTTTGATCAAGACAATAGGTACCTTTGAATCCAATGCCACCCTTATCAACGATATTACTCCTCCTTCCGTACCCCAGGGAGTCTATACTACCAATCTGGGAACGGGAACCGGTCTAAAAATCAGTTGGAGCCCCAATACTGAACCAGACCTGTCCGGCTATAAGATTTATAGAGACACTTCCCCTACAGGAAGTTTCAATACCCTGGTGGGGAGCGTACCTGCCGGGACTACAAATATTACCGATAGTGGGCTTACGGAGTTTACCCGTTATTATTATAAAGTTACTGCTTATGATACCAGCAGCAACGAATCTGATAAAGCCAGTTCCACGGCTGTAGTCGGTATACCGAACAGACCGCCGGCTACTCCGGCGGGTTTAAATGTAACAGATCCTGCCGTTGGCCGGACCCTGATAGTTTCCTGGAGCGCTGTTACGGACGAACCGCTTGATCCTTTCAACGGCAATACTCCGGATTTAGCGGGATATAACCTTTATGTTGCCGGCGATCCGGCCGGGCCTTACGGAAAAGTTAATGCTACTCCGATTACTGATACTACATACACCCATATAGGTTTAAAGGATGGAAACACCTATTATTATAAGGTAGCTGCCGTGGACCGATATGGGGCGGAGTCTGTTTTATCGGCAGCAGTTAGCGGTACCCCATCGGATAGCACACCGCCGCAGATAACAAGTGTATATCCGGCGGAAGGCCAGGATTTGGTGCCGCGGAACATAATTGTTAAAGTAACTTTTGATGATCCCCTGGACCCGGCTTCAGTCAATTCGGCAGTTTTAAGGATTGTCGATCAAAATAACCTGCCCGTTCCGGGCACAGTTTCTTATGATGCCATTAACGGGCAGATTAGGTTTACTTTTGATTCCGTACTTCCGGCAGCCGGTTCATTCAAGGCAATTCTTGACGGAACTGCGCCTGACGGAGTTAAAAATGCCGCCGGTCTGTATCTTGGTTTTGATAAGGAATGGACATTTGGCACTTTAATTAACCCGCATGCTAATTTTACAACAAATACAACATTGTGCGGTTATTGTCATTCGGCCCATTCAGCGACAGGCGTAAATATTATCCGGGCGCCGAAGATTATTGATTTGTGCCTTTTATGCCACGATGGTACGGGTAGCAGTTACGATGTTAAAGCAGGCATCTATTTTAACGGGGATGTACCAACTCCTTTGTTATCGGGCGGGTATGACCTGGCTATGGGCAGCACATCTACCCACTTTACCGATTTGGCCAACTCCGTATTCGGCGGTTCGCCTGACCCGATGACCGTTGACTGCAACAACTGCCATGAACCGCACGGTACATCTAATTACCGCAACTTACGGACGACCGTGAACGGCCGGCAGGTTACCGTTACCGGTGTTGTTTACGGTCCGGCTTATGCCGTCAAAACAACTTCCGGTCGGGAAGTGGCCACTTACGTGTATGGCTTTAACGATTTTTGCGGCGCCTGTCACTTTGATTACCTTGTCTACAACTCAGAAAATACAGCCGACAAGGTAATCAACTGGCGCCACAGGGTAGGCGTAGGTATGACAGGCGGATCGCCGGGAGGGGATTTTGTGGTCAGTTACCCGGCGCCGGGGCTTTATACCACGTTGCCTACCGAAGGCGCGCCTACAGGAGCGAATTTGACCAATTATGAAATTTTAGACGGCGGGTCCCTGGGACCGGCTACCTATAATTATATTGTGACAGCCAGGAATGCAGTCGGGGAATCGGTTTACGGCAGCATATTACAAGTAACAAACGGTGCAGCCGGGCAAAAAATCAAGATTTTCTGGGAGCCGATTACCAATGCATACAAATACAGAATATACCGGTATGTTGGGCCATTAGACGTGAAAAAAGCTGATGTCAGCAAGTTTAGCTTCCTGGCCGAAGTAGGGGATACCCCCACCAGTTTCGTTGATGATGGCAGTTATACACCCGATGTGGCCGTACATCCGCCTACTACCTCCAATGCAAAAATAAACTGCCTTACCTGTCATTACTCCCATGGAACAACGGCTGTAGCAGACGGACCTACCCGGTTAAGGAGGCTGGATTACAATGGAGTCTGTGAGGATTGCCATAAAAAATAAGGCATATATGACAAGAAATTTCCTGTTTATCCTGACTGTCATGTTGCTGTCATTTCTTTTTACTATTGCTTACTGGGCTTATTCCAGCCATATCGCCAGGGGAGCGCGGCTAACCACGGCCAAGGTGGTAAGCACCTCGGGCAAATATCGCCTGAACCAGCCGATGGGGATAACGGTAGACAAGGAGGGCAGGATATTTGTCGCCGATAGCGGCAACAACCGGGTTGTTGTATATAAGTTGGGGAGCTGGTTCAAAAAGATAATCGGTGGCCCTGACGGGAAAATGAAAACCCCGACTTCTGTGGCTTTATATAAAAACAGGCTTTATGTGGGAAGTTACGGGACCGGTGAAATACAGGTATACGACAAATCCGGCGAGTTGAAAGATTCTCTGCCGCACCAAAAAGATAGATTGAACCTGCCCGATATCAGAACGCTGGCCTTGACCGTTGATTCGCAGGGCAACCTTTATGCCAGTGATGCCAAGAGACAGCAAATCGCTGTTTTCGACCAGGAAGGGAATTTAAAGCTGATTTTTGGCAGACCCGGCTATTTTCCCGGAGAGCTGAGCTATGTTAACGGCCTGGCAGTGGATGAAGAAAACCGGCGCATTATAGCCTTGGATTCTAATAATTTACGATTGCTGTATTTTAATTTTGAAGGTAAGTTTCTTGATTACCTGCAACTGGACAAGATTGCGAAAGAGTTGTTCGTCGCGCCCAGGGGCTTAGCTTATGACCCCGAAAAAAAAGCGATTTACATAGCTGATACCCTGTCCGATAATGTGGTTATTTTGAGCGAGCAGGGGAAGATTTTGGATAAATCAGGGAAAATAGGCTTGTCCTATCCTCATGGTCTTTTCCTGGGGCCGGATAAGTTTCTTTATATTACCAATAGGGAAAACTCTGATATTTACTTGCTAAATTCATAGTAAAGGAGGAAGCTGCTATGGCCATGGTAACAATTACCCCAAATCGGGTCGGAAAAAAGAGAATCAGATATGGCATTAAAGCTACAGTGATTGTTCTAGCTGTTATTTTGGCTGTTTTTGGGGTAGTTTTCTCCTTTTTCTATGGCGAAAGCCAGGAAGTGAGGGCCGGTGTGACTGCTTCCAAAATACTGATTATTTCCAATGATGATACCTATTTACCAAGCAGTTACAGCAAAGGGACGTCGGCAACGAACATGCAAAGCTTTTTGCAGGGACAGGGTTTTGTTGTTGATGTACACAGTGAAAAACTGAACGGGGCAGTAAACGCAAACTTTGTCACTATTGCTGATAATTATGACCTGGTAATTTTTACTCAGGGTGTCGGTTATAGGTCCACGTCGAACAACGCTCCCGGTCTGGATGGAAACGATATAGCATTTTTAAAGGAATATCTGAACCTGACCAATACGGTACCCGGTACAAGCAAAGCGAACCTGATTATTGAGGGTGAAGACATACTATATGATATGGGTCGGTCCGGTACATCAACAGACCAAAGGGATATTCTCGAAATCAACACATCCAGTTCCCGCGGCGACCGGGGCAGGATCACAGAGCTGCGGGTTTTGGATACCAACCATCCGGTCAACCAAGGGTTGGCCTCCTCAGCAACAACCAGTTATCAGACCAACTGGCAGGATTCCCTGGTGGCCACTACCGGGGCCAAAATAATCACCAACAGTATTATAGGCGGTAATACTTACGGCGCTATTAATACTTATGACGATGGAAAGGGAAACCGCCGGGTTTTTATGCCTTTTGCCTGGTATGCCAACAATAACAACCGGATTAATGACCAAACATGGCGTGAGATGTTATTGTTAAATGCCGTGAAATGGGTCGGGGAAAGAAAGGTGACTGTGACCAGTACAAATTTGGCCCCGGCGGACGTAATGCCGGGAGCTACCCAGGAGATGCTGAAGGTAACCCTTACCGCCGCCTGGGGAGATCCGGGAATCAGTGGTTTAACTATCAATGAAACGGGTTCGGCTGTGGCGGCCAGCGCTATTGCCAAGGTCATGGTTTATGATGATGCCAATAATAACGGGGTAATAGATACGGGGGAACAAAAACTAGGTGAGACAACAACCTGGACCGGTGAAAGTGCCACTGTGAATTTTTCCTCTCCTCTTGTTGTTGCTGACGGCACAAGTAAAAACCTAATCGTGGCTTATCAATTAAACAGTGGCAACGTGGGTACTACTGTCGGAGCAAGCCTGGCTGACAGTAATGCAATTATCTTATACGCGCAGGATATACTGGCTAAAACTTACGGTACGTTTCCCCAGAGTTCCGGCAATACGTTAATTACCAGCGCCGGCACAGCGCAGATTATCTCTCCTTCCAACAATGCAACAATACACGGAAGTTACAATGTTATAGGTGTAACTTCCGGTGAATATTACCTGGAGTATTCGCCAGGATACAACAGCGCCGGGCCATGGACCCAGATTAATTATGGCGCGGCTGCTGTCAATCACGGCAGCGTGGGTACGTGGAACACGACCGGTGTTACTGACGGAGCCTATACTTTAAGGCTTAGGGTAACTACAGGTACAGAAACAACGGTAAATGTAACGGTGGACAATACAGCTCCGACTGTAACTTCCGGTCCTTCCGTTTCTGTTGGCAGCACCACCGCTACGGTGACATGGACAACTGACGAATCCTCTACTTCAGAAGTCGTCTATAAACCGTTTTCCAGCGGCACATGGAGCACTATTACCAACAGCGCTTACGTATTGAACCATTCCGTTCAGTTAACGGGTCTGAACAGTGCCACTCAGTATGATTTTTACATTAAATCTACCGATGCTACCGGAAACACTGTCACCACTCCCACCCAGAACTTTACCACCGAACAATTGGGTGCCATAGCGACCATAACTTCACCGGCCATTGTGGGAGAGGTTATACCGCGTGTAGGCGGGATATTTGACATTACCGGTACCGCCAGAACAGACAGGCCTGGCGGGCGTGTGCAATGGTCTGTATATTATGGGGCAGGAACCAGCAGAAATTCTGTGACAACCTGGAACCTGCTGCATAATTCCACTACGCCTGTTACTAATGGGACGCTTTATTCCTGGGACACAAATTCGCTGGCCAACGGTTCCTATGTGTTAAAACTGGTAACTGTAGACCCCGACTTGACGGGAAGCACAGCTTTCATGGAGGCCTACGTGGAGGTAATTGTTGATAATACGCCCCCTGTTATTTCCAATGTACATGTGATAAGTGTAAGTAATATTTCTGCCGATATAGCGTGGAGCGTCAATAAAAGTACCAATGGACAGGTATCATATGGCAAATCACCGGGAGCTTATTCAAATACAGTACAGGATGATAATAATGATAACCAGGTCTTTTTATCCGGTTTAACACCGAACACAACCTATTACTTCAGGGTAACAGTAAATGATACGGCAGGGCATGTAGTGAATTCCGGTGAATATACTTTTACCACTTCCAATGTTAATGACACCACTGTGCCGGCTACTGTATATAACTTACGGGCTACTGGGCGTACTGATACAACAGTGGACCTCGCATGGAGCGCGGCAGTTGATAACACCGGTATTTCTTCGTATAATATTTACCGCAGTATCGATGGTACCAACTTTACAAAAGTGGCAACCATATCCGGAGCCGTAACGCATTATACCGATACGGGTTTAAATGCCAGTACTGAATACTGGTACAGGGCTACAGCCACTGACCTGGCAGGTAATGAGTCACTGCCTTCCGAATCTATCAAAGTTCCCACGGTTGCTCAGTTCCGGGTCAACCCCCATGGCTCTTACCCAAAACTGACCAATATGTGCAGCAAATGCCATACCACGCACCGGGGAAAAAAATCCATGCTGTTCAATGACACCCAGGAGCAGAAGGTTTGTTTCTCTTGCCATAATGGCACGGGCAGCAAATATGACATTCAGAACGAATACAATGTGGACCCGAATAACCCGGACAAGTCACGGCATCCGCTGCCCATGAGCCATACGCAGAAAGAGTGTGCCAGTTGCCATAACCCCCATTTAAGCGACTCCGGGACACCGTCCCTGTTAGCAGCGGCACAATATGATGCCAACGGCAATCTTATTGGCTACGCCTCTTCGGGCAACCAGTTCTGTTACGCCTGCCACGGCGATGTGGAGGTCAGCAAGGTCATTTATGCCATTGGCGGGTCCCATGCACCTTTTGAGAACTCAGTGCATAACAGCAGCAACTTCCCGTTGCCTGATTCGGGCAGTAAGATAAAATGCGTCATGTGCCATAACAACCATGCCAGCCCCTATGTCCGGCTGACCAAGGCCAAGGAGGAAGAAAACTGCTACCACTGCCATGGGGATACTGCTAATTCGGGCACTTACGGACTGACTGTAAATATTAAAAGCTTGTTCCAAAAAAGCTCTCATCATAAAGTGGAAAGCAACGGAGTAAATGATACACGCGTGGAGTGTGTAAACTGCCATAACCCCCATTATATTACCAAAACAAATATTGTATCGAACCCTTACGATACTAACGATAACTGGAACTGGAGCGTGACACCGGAAAAGAGCAAGTTCTGTATACAGTGCCATGACGGGGATGCGCCGCCTGCGAAAATGGTCAACGATACAACGGTGGTTCCCTATTCCGTCTATTTCCCGGCTTTTTCAAACCAGACCACGGCTGATTATAGCGGTCCCAACGGCTCCTGGAACAAGTCTGGCTTTACTGCCAACGGTCACTATAATGCCGGGGTACAATGTACAAACTGTCATGACCCGCATGGTTCAGACAATTCGTGGATGCTTAAGTATCCGGAAGACCCCAACAGTACCCCCGGCAGTACCAGTGGAGTATGTTTACGGTGCCATGGCGGAGGAGCCACACCTGCCGGCCCTGATGTGTGGACAAACGGTTTCAGCCAGTCAAACAGTCACCCCACCCTGGCGATGACCGGAAAACACAGTAATACGGAAAACTATAGCAGCATTTCTATAGCTGATCGCCATGCCGAATGTTACGACTGCCATGACCCGCATTCAGTAAAAAATACGCCAACCGGTAATTTAGCAGGAGCCCTGAATAATGTTTCCGGGGTGACCAGGTCTGGCGGTAGCCTGGTATGGAAACAAAAAGCTACCGAGGAATGGGAAATCTGCTACAAATGCCATTCCAGTTACTGGAATAATCTCAGTGCAGCAGGAAAAAGGGATATTGCTGCCGAATTTTACAGAACTACGGGGACTTACTCCTACCATTACGTGGAGTTGTCTAACAACCCAAACCTTGACACTACTCGGGTTAACGCTCACTTAATTAACGGATGGACTGCTACCAGTAAAATGAAATGCACAGATTGTCATGGCAGTCCCACCGGAGCAAAAGGTCCGCATGGATCTCCTTATCCAAATATTCTCAAAGGAAGTTATGATATTTCTATTAACACGAGAACTGGACTTCCCTCGGATTTTATTTGCTTCAGGTGCCACGAGGAAAACTACTATAAGACCCAACACATGAACAACAAATCCGATCATATGCAGGTATCCTGCAAAAGGTGCCATGGTACCAGGTTCCACGGTTCTAACAGAGCGCATTTTATAGCGGTTAATGACGGTGGCGGCCCGGATGTGGACCCGGAATCTTATTTAAACAGTGGGACTTACGCACACCCTCAATATAACAGCAAAAGCAGTTGCAGTTCCACTGTTAGTCAGTGTTCTGACCATCGATAAGTTGGACCCTTTAACCCGATATAGGGTTAAAGGGTCCTGAAATTTTATTTAATTTTATTTCATGTTTATTAAGGCGGGGGGAGGGGTTAAGTGTTTAAGAAACTGTATCAAAGTCTTTTATCTCCTTTTTTAACTATAATTATCTTTGTGATATTGACAGTTGCCATATCTGTCGGAACTATCCTGGACTCTTCTCTTGTCAGGGTTCAAGCCCCTCGTATGAATTCCGGTCAGGTCTTTTCCAGTACATGGTTCCTGGTATTAAACATTTTTTTGTTGGCAGTTACGATGTTATGTACGGCAAGGCAATTTATCATCAGCAAAAAGAGGTGGCATAAATACCGGAAAATTTTTAGCGCAGGCATTTCACAACAGGTGCAAAATTTACCGGGCATATTTAATTTGGCAAAAAAATACAAGTACCGAATTTGGCAATTATCAGATGAAACCCTGGCGGGACAAAAAAACAGGATTGGGTTCTGGGGCGCCCCTTTATTTCATTTGGGTATAGTAATTTCCATGTTTGGTATTATGGTAGATATTTTTGCCGGTTTTACGGGCTACCTGATTTTGCCGCCCGGCAAAATTATTGATGACCGGCGCCATAATTACGCCATTATTGATGAGAGACCTTTGCATCCTAGCAAATATAACCGTTTTCAGCTATTACTGGATAAAGTTGAAATGAAATATGAAAAGGATGGGGTAAGCGCTTCAGGTAAGGTTAGTATAATTAAAGACGGACAGGTGATAAGCGAGGGTATTCTTGATAGGGATTCTCAAATGAATATGGGACTGCTGTCTTTGGTTCGAGATACCTACGGATATTATGTTAAATTCAGGATTAGAGACCAAAAGAATAAAGTTATTATTGACCATCTACAGGGATTGAACACTTTAGACCACGGGACAAGTACGGAGTATTCATTCAAAAACTTTGTTCAAAAGGGAACGCCGTACCGGTTGACCTTTAATTATTACCCCGATGTGAGGAAAAAGGAGGGAAGGTATTTTACTGCCACCTATCAAGAGAAAAACCCGGCTCTTCACCTGGTAGCCCGGTATGAAAATAAGGTAGTATATAACGGGCTGGTAAAAGCCGGACAGGAAATAACCATGCAAAACGGGCATAAGTTCCGGTTCGTTGGAACCATACCTTATCTAATGGTACGGGTGCAGTGGATGACAGGGGCTTATATATTGGCAGGAGGATTCCTTTTGTTTTTACTGGGCCTAATCATATACTACCTGTTTCCTCCTGTGGTAATTTTTATAAAAAATACTGAAAGGGGATACCGGGTAGATTATCTGGCCTGGACAGGCAAAGAAGTTGTCAAACGGGAAGTAGCCAGTATTTCCCAAACATTGTCCGGAGAATTTAGATTTAAAGGGAGATGATATAACCTTGGATGCAATAAAAGTTCAGGTAATTTTATTCTGGGCGGCAGTTACCGTTTATGTTGCAGCTACTTGTCTCAACCTTATCGCAATAATTTTTAGAAAACCAAATCTTACCAATTTTTCTCCTTATCTAGCCGTAATTGGTTTTTTGCCTCATACAGCCGGGATAATATTGCGTTGGATGCAAACTGGGCACTTTCCTTACTGGGGGAAGTACGAAGTTTTTAACAGCTATGCTTGGGCGTTTATATTACTGTACCTGGTATTGTTTTTGATAAAAAGGGAATTGAAGGTAACGGGAACAGTTTTGTTTCCAGTGGCCTTTTTTATGATAGGGATTGCTTTAACAGGGTCAAAAGAAACTACTGAAATCCCGTCTACCTTTTTGACTTACTGGTTGGGGGTACATGTGGCCTTTGCCAAGCTAGCTTACGGTTCGGGATTGATTTCGGCTTTTTTTGGAGGGTTGTACCTGTGGCGGGCCGGTAAATCCAACACTGATTCAGGCGAAGATGTGCCCGGGTGGGTACCTTCTCTGGATTTTTGTGATTTTTATACTTACCGGTTTGCTGTCTTTGCATTCATCTGTATGAGCATCATGATTGGTGCGGGAGCTGTGTGGGCCTATAAGGCCTGGGGTCGCTACTGGGGTTGGGACCCTGTAGAAACATGGTCATTGGTTAGTTGGTTTGTTTACGGCACCTTATTGCATCTCCGGGTAACTATGGGGTGGCGGGGAAAACGAGGCGCCTGGTTATCTATCATTGCTGTCTTTATAGTTCTCTTTTCGTATTTCGGCATGCCTTTAATCTATGATACGGTTCATGAACACCTAGAGCTGTAGTTTTTCCAAAATAATAATGACTTGGTGGTAAGAATGTTGGTAAGAAGGGTAATAATTATATTGAATATTTTCATAATGACATTCCTGACAGGTGGCTGCACCGGCAAAACAGAAGAGAAGGCTCTGCAGGATGCCGTAAATAACTATAACCGCACTCTTAAGGTTGTATTGCGTACGGGAGATGTTAGTTTACTCAACAATGTAGCACTGGAGAATGAAGTTCGCCGGATGGAACTTTTCCTAACTTATATGAACGAAGAAAAAAAGGTTTTATCGGCAGAACTGGATAGTATAAAGTTTATTTCCGCACAGGTGGACAACGACCAAGGAAAGGCTGTGGCTGACGAATCGCCAAATAAAGGGAATAAACAGGCCAAACAGGCTGCAACCGCAAAAAAGCAGCCTGCCAAAGAACTCACTGCCCAGGTGAAGACAGAAGAGATATGGACGTATGAATATCTTCACCCAGAAACGGGGGCCAAGATTGAAGGACCCTTCCTTATAAAGTACAATACCACTTATAAGCTGATAAAGCGGGATAAGTGGAAGGTTTATGAGGTGAGTTTTAAGGAGCAGGTCTTAAAGAGATAAAAACCTCTCCGGCACGGAGAGGTTTTTTACCTATAATTTGTAAACTGCAGGGGAATGCCAAAGTCGTGTTCCCGTACGGCCTTGATAACGGCCTGTAGATCGTCGCGGCTCTTGCCGGAAACCCGGACCTGGTCTTCCTGGATTTGGGCCTGTACCTTGAGCTTGGTGTTTTTAATGAACTTAACGATTTCCTTAGCTGTTTCTTTGTCAATACCCTGTTGGATAGTGACCACCTGCCTGACGGTATCACCGGCTGCCGGTTCAATCCTGCCGTACTTCAGAGCCTTTAAGTCTACGTTCCTTTTCACCATTTTCGATTCCAATATGTCAACCACGTTTTTTAACTTAAATTCATCGTCGGAAATCAGGGTGATGGTATTGCCGTCATGCCTGACTTCACTTTTACTGCCCTTAAAGTCGAAACGGTTTTCAATCTCTCTCATGGCCTGGTTCACGGCGTTATCTATTTCCTGCTTATCCACCACGGAAACGATATCAAAACTGTTGTCCTTGGCCAATTTCCATACCTCCCATGCGTATTTTTCTATTATTATACAACAATGGCCAGTCGAGAGCAAACAGAAATGGTGGCCAGAAGCCAATGGCCAGTTAATCCCAATCGGCCTCCGGCAATACAGCTTGATGTTCGGAATAATTAGGCTAAAGCCCGTTCACCGTGTTATAATTAAGAAGCTAACTATATTGTGGGGGTATTTATTTGAAGGACTTTTTGCCTGTGTCAAAAGAAGATATGGAAGCGCGAGGGTGGTATTATCTTGACTATATCATTGTTACGGGCGATGCCTATGTGGACCACCCCAGTTTTGGGGCAGCTTTAATAGGCAGACTACTGGAAAGCAGAGGGTATAGGATCGGCATAGTTGCCCAGCCCGACTGGAAAAGCACCGTGGACTTTACGGTGCTGGGCAGGCCCCGGTATGCCTTTTTAATAACAGCCGGAAACCTTGATTCCATGGTAGCTAATTATACGGCAGGTAAACACAAGAGGACAGAAGACGATTACTCACCGGGCGGCAAAGCGGGACTCAGACCGGACCGGGCCTGTATAGTATATGCCAATCGTGTGCGAGAGGCATTTCCCGATGTCCCCGTTGTCCTTGGGGGTATTGAAGCCAGCTTGCGGCGGCTTGCTCATTACGATTACTGGGATGACAAGGTGCGCCGCTCCATACTTATTGATGCCCGGGCCCCGCTGCTGGTTTACGGAATGGGTGAACAACAGATTCTGGAAATTGCCGAACGCCTGAAAAAAGGTGAGGCCATTGAGGAACTTAATGATATCAGAGGTACTGCTTTTGTGACCAGGGATTTGAGCGGAGAAAAAAACATGCTCTTTTCATATAAAACACTGCCGTCTTTTCAAGAAGTGGCTGAAAATAAGTTAAAATACGCTGAGGCTTTCAGAATTCAGTATCTTAACCAGAATCCCTACACAGGGCAGGCTCTGGTACAGGAACATGACGGAGGTTACGTGGTACAGAACCCGCCCGCCAGACCTCTTTCGGAAAAGGAAATGGATGAGCTATACAGCCTGCCCTTTATGCGTGCAGCTCATCCAAAATATGCGAAGCAGGGTGGAGTGCCGGCCCTGCAAGAGGTGGAATTCAGTATCACCAGCCACCGCGGTTGTTTTGGCGGTTGTGCCTTTTGTGCCCTCAATTTCCACCAGGGCCGCCTTATTCAAAAAAGGTCCGCAGAATCCATTCTGACGGAAATAAGGCAAATGACCAAAAGCGAAAATTTTAAAGGTATAATTCACGACATTGGCGGGCCGACGGCCAATTTCCGCAACCCTGCCTGCCGGGGCAAAAGGTGTACCGAACGACTCTGCCTGTATCCTGAAAAGTGTAATAATCTGCAGGTTGACCATGCAGAATATATTGACCTGCTCAGGAAAGCCAGAAGCATACCCGGTGTTAAAAAGGTTTTTGTCCGGTCGGGAGTCAGGTTTGATTATCTTATGGCTGACAGGAAACGAAAGGAAATCCTAAAAGAGCTATGTGAACACCATGTCAGCGGCTTGCTGAAGGTTGCGCCCGAGCATGTTGCTGCCGGAACGCTACAGGCCATGCGGAAACCGCCGAAACAGGTTTTTACTGCTTTCAGGCAACTTTTTTATGATGTGAACAAGTCTATCGGTAAAGAACAGTACCTGGTTCCTTATTTTATCGCCGGCCACCCGGGAACAACCTTAAAAGATGCAGTGGAACTGGCTGAGTATGTGCGCGACCTGGGGTATAATCCGGAACAAGTCCAGGATTTTACGCCTACCCCGGGAAGCCTGGCAACCTGCATGTATTATACGGGGATTGACCCGCTGACAGGCAAAAAAGTCTATGTCCCGAAGAGTGAAAAGGAACGAAGGATGCAGCGGGCTTTGCTGCAATACAGAGACCCGAAAAACCACCCTTTGGTCCGGGAAGCCTTACGGAGAGCAGGCCGGGAAGACCTGATCGGATACGGGCCAAAGGCTTTGGTGAGGCCGGCCAAAGATACGGCAAAGGAGAAAGCCGTTCATAAAAGAAAAGGCAAGGGACCGGAAGGCAAAAAGGCCTTGAGCGGCGTCGGCAAAAGGACGGAGGGTAAGCGGAACGGACACCGGGAAAGGGCTGCCGGCAGGGGAAAAGGCAGAAAATAAACGGTTATCTGCCGTTTATTTGTTTTGACACTGTTGTAAGCATAAATTATACTAAAAATTAGAGTTTTACAGTAGAGGTTAATACGGGAGGAATAGTATTGCTGAAGGTGGGATTCACCAGTTTAGGGTGCAACAAAAATTTGGTAGATACCGAAGTAATGATGGGTCTCCTGGCAGAAGCAGGGTTCAAAATAGTCGAGGAAGAAAAATCTGCCGATATTCTTATAGTAAACACCTGCGGCTTTATCGATGAGGCAAAAGAGGAATCCATTAATGCGGTTTTGGAATTAGCCCGGTATAAAGAGGAAGGTAACTGTAAAGCCCTCATTGTTGCCGGTTGTCTGGCCCAACGCTATAAAGACGAACTGCTGAAAGAAATGCCGGAAATAGACGGTATAATCGGCACCGGAGAAATTGATAAAATTGTGCAGGTGGTCAGGGATGCTGCGGCAGGCATGCGCCCGGAACTGGTTACTGACCGGGAATTCATATATGATCATACGCTGCCCAGATGGCAGTCAACGCCACCTTATACGGCTTATGTAAAGATTGCCGAAGGGTGTGACAATAGGTGTTCTTATTGTGCCATACCCGGTATTCGCGGCGGATACCGCAGCCGTCCCAAAGAGTCTATTCTGCAGGAAGTAAATGATTTAGTCCGACGCGGGGTAAAAGAAGTTATTCTGATTGCTCAGGATACTACCAGGTATGGAACCGACATATATGGCAGATATGCCCTGGCCGAATTAATACAGGAAATTGCCAGTCTACCGGTTCATTGGATCCGGATACTGTACGCTTATCCAACCAGGATCACTGATGACTTGATTCAAATTATAAGGGGTGAACCCAAGGTTTGCAAGTACTTGGATATGCCCATACAGCATGTCGATAAAGACATAATTAAGGCCATGAATAGGCAGGGCGACCGGGAAGAGATAATGAAACTAATTAATCGTCTAAGAAAAGAAGTTCCCGGTATTACTCTGCGTACTACACTGATAGTCGGTTTTCCCGGTGAAACAGAAGCCCAGTTCCAAAACCTGCTTGAGTTTGTGCGGGAGGCCAAGTTCGATCGCCTCGGCGTATTTACTTATTCGAGGGAAGAAAGCACTCCAGCGGGGATGCTGGCAAACCAGGTGCCGGAAGAGGTAAAAATTAAACGCCGGGATATTATTATGCGGGAACAGCAGAAGATTTCTCTGCAAAAAAACCGGCAAAAGATTGGTTCGACTATTTTAGTCATGGTAGAAGGAATTTCTGCAGATAATCCAGAAATATATGTGGGCAGAAGTGATGCCGATGCTCCGGAAATTGACGGTTTGGTCTATTTTTCCGGCCCCGCTCTGAACCCGGGTGATATTGTGCAGGTCAAGATAACAGATGCCAGTGAATATGATTTGATAGGAGAGGTATGAGATGAACCTGGCCAACCGCCTGACATTGGCGAGAATTATTTTGGTACCCGTTTTCCTTTTGATATTGTCAATTAAAGTAAAATACGGGCAGTATATAGCTGCGGGAGTTTTTATTTTGGCAGCCAGTACCGACGGGCTCGATGGGTATATAGCCCGTAAGAGAAATCAGGTTACCCGGCTGGGTAAGTTCATGGATCCTCTTGCCGATAAGCTCATGGTGTCTGCCGCCCTGATTTCCCTGGTTGAATTGCGCATGATATCTGCTTGGGTGGCTTTTATCATTATTGCCCGTGAATTCGCCGTAACCGGCCTACGGGCGGTAGTAGCCGCCGATGGAGTGGTTATATCGGCAAGTTGGCTGGGTAAGATAAAGACCGTTTCGCAGATTATCGCCATCGTCTTTTTATTTATCCACGATTTTCCCTTCAACTTATTAAAACTTAATGTTTCCATCGGCCGGTTGGCTATGGGGGTAGCTGTATTCTTTACCGTCTGGTCGGGCCTTGACTACTTCAGAAGAGCCCGTCATTTGTTGAAAACATCACAGAAATGACTTTTTCAGTGGCGGAAGCCACTTTTTTTATACCAATCATTACATAAGGAAAGGTATAAAAGACTATGTTATAATGACCCTAGCAGAAAGAAAGGAGGAGGAAAAAGTGCAGATAAAAGGATTCAGAGTAATAGTCATAGCAACAGCCATAATTGTCACACTAGCCCTCCTTTTTGGCATTAAATATGTCAATGAAAGGTTTAATATTGAAAAACCTCTTTTTAAAATGTATTCCGAGACCAAGCTGGTGCTCAAACCGAGCATTGATAAAGAGGGAGATACTACCACCATTACCCTGACTTTGAAGAAAACCGACAACCTGTACAGCGCTTATCAGGATATTAAAAGTGACACAGAAAAGGTGCTGGGAGATAAAAAGTTTCAAATCAAGATTTTGGACAAGCGCTCTCCGGAATTAGAAGAAGCTTACAGAGACAGCCAGTTTGTGGTTTACGAGGCTTTGGCCAAGGGCAACTATACCAGTATCCCTGCCGAGGTAGCCAGGTATGCCGCGGCCAAAGGGGCGAAAGCCAAAGTTTATATTGACGAGGAAAATATCTATGTATCTTTGTATAAAGGCGATAACTACCTTTATGAGATTATTTCGCGCAGGAATTATCAGATGGGCGGAGCTGTTGCCGATACGATGGGAAGTGATAATAATGCTCAAAGAAATTAGTATAGGAGCTGTCATCGCTGTTCTTATATTTCTGGGCATACAGGGATATGATATAGTACCTTTTATATTTTTGATTATGTTCGCCGGAGCCATGTACTTTTTAGCCGGGGCCAGAGGGTTGGTGAAACCTTTGGCTCTTCATAACGGTGGAACTTCAGTTAACAGCGACAGAATTACCTTTGATGATATTGGGGGGCAGGAAACTGCCATCAATGAGTTAAAAGAAGCCTTGGATTTTATCAAGAGTTACGAGAAGATCAAAGAACTGGGAATAAGGCCTCTCAAAGGTATTCTTCTGACCGGGCCGCCGGGTACGGGAAAAACCATGATGGCAAAGGCAGCGGCCACATATACCGACGCTGAGTTCCTTGCTACCAGCGGGTCGGAATTTATCGAGATGTATGCCGGTGTCGGAGCGCAGCGGGTCAGGAGATTATTTGCCGCAGCAAGAGAGAAGGCGAACAAAAATAACAAGTCCAATGCCATTATTTTCATTGACGAAATAGATGTACTTGGCGGCAAAAGAGGCCAGACAACCAGCCACATGGAGTATGACCAAACCCTTAACCAGCTTTTGGTGGAAATGGATGGCATGAAAACCGATGATTCCGTGCGAATTCTACTGGTTGCTGCCACCAACAGGATAGACATGCTGGATCCAGCCCTTTTAAGACCCGGTAGGTTTGACCGGCATGTGAAGGTAGACCTGCCAAGTCGCGAAGGAAGAAAGCAGATTCTGCAGATCCACACCCGTAACAAACCCTTAGCCGGCGATGTTGACCTGGATGAACTGGCCAGGGAAACCTTTGGTTTTTCCGGCGCTCACCTGGAAAGTTTGGCTAATGAAGCAGCTATTTATGCTTTCCGCCAGGGTGCATCAAAAATAAGCATGGCACATTTTAAGGAAGCTATAGACAAGGTAATTATGGGTGAGAAACTGGACAAGAGGCCGAATAATGAAGAGCTATACCGGGTTGCCGTTCATGAAACGGGCCATGCCCTGGTCAGCGAGATTCTGCGTCCCGGTTCCGTATCGACTCTTACCATCAGTCCACGAGGAAATGCCCTTGGTTACATCAGGCAGACTCCTGAAGATGATGCTTACTTGTACACCAAGGAGTACCTGGAAAAACAGATCAGCATCATGCTGGGCGGCGCTGTAGCCGAAGAACTTGTTTTGGGCGGCAGAAGTACCGGCGCGGCCAACGATTTTCAACAGGCTGTTAATGTGGCCAAGAAAATTGTTTATTCAGGACTGTCGTCACTGGGCGTTGTTTCTGAAGACAGTATTCCCAAGGACTTGCTGCATAATGAAATTTCCTCCATCATCGGTTTGCAGGAACAAAAGGTGAAACAGATTCTCAGTTCTTACCGGGAAAGGATCAAAGAAGTGGTGGAAATCGTCCTGGATAAGGAACGATTATCCGGAGAAGAATTCAGAAAACTGATGTTTACAATGGAAAGTACAGCAGTGTCAATATAAGGGCAGCGTTAGGTTGCCCCTTTTTTTAAATAAAATTTGCGGGTTATTGAATTTTCTACTATAATAAAAAGGGTTATGCTTAAATTCTCCCGCACGGGTTGAAATTCTATTAATATCCAGATGGTGAAATATGAAAACAGAAATCATTAATACAGGCACGGAATTGTTGACCGGTCGTACCCGGAACGCTAATGCCCATTATCTGGCCAGGGAGTTAATGCTATTGGGTATTCGGACCTGGCGGCAGACAACAATTGGAGATTATGAGAAAAACCTTAAAGATGCACTTAAATCAGCTTTGGCTGAATCAGACCTGATTTTTGTCACCGGAGGTTTGGGCCCTACGGTAGATGACATTACAAAAGAGTCCCTGGCCGCTGTACTGGGGCTGGAAATGCAGTTGCACGAAGCATCTCTAGAAAGGATCAGGGCTTTTTTCGCCGCCCGGGGTGTGGACATGCCGGAGGCTAACAGGAAACAGGCCCTCCTGCCAGTGAGCGCTCTGGCTTTGACGAATGAAGTGGGGACAGCGCCGGGATTTATCCTGGAGGCCAGAGACAAGATTTTTGTAGTCTTGCCCGGCCCTCCCTGGGAATTGCAGCCCATGTTTGAACAATACGTGAAACCCTATTTACAGAAAAAAGGGTTGACAGGCGCAGACCGGTTAAAGCAAAAAACCATTAAGTTATGGGGGATAGGCGAGTCTGCGGTACAGGATTTGCTGGCAGACCTGCACCGGAAGAACGGGAATGTGGAAATAGCCTACCAGGCTCAGCGCGGAGAAGTATGGGTTAAGCTGTTGACTGAAAACGACGCGGCAGACGGGGATGAGCTGGAGCAAATCACCTGTGAAATAACCACGCGTTTGGGCAACAAAGTATTTGGTTTTGATGAAGATACCATGGAGATGACGGTGGCGCGTCTCCTGGTAAAACATAACCTGACTGTATCTCTGGCTGAATCTTGTACCGGAGGCCTTATTGCCAAGAAGTTGACGGACCTGCCGGGAAGTTCGGAATACCTGATGTATGGTGTGGTATCTTACAGCAACGAGGCCAAAGAAAAAATATTAGGGGTGTTCCCTGAGACCCTGAAGCAATTTGGCGCCGTTAGCAGTGAAACAGCCCTGGAAATGGCCAGGGGTGTAAAAAAACTTGGTAATACAGATGTGGCTGTTTCAGTTACGGGAATTGCGGGGCCGGGCGGTGGGAGTCCGGAAAAACCTGTGGGCCTTGTTTATACCGGTTTGGCACACAAAGACGGAGCCTTTTCCCAAAAACACCTGTTTTACGGAGACAGGGAAAACATCCGGGAACTTTCAGCACGCGCAGCACTTAACATGCTCAGATTGTACATACTGGAAAACTACTCTTAGAGAGGGTGTTGGCGATGAAAAGGTTCCTGGCGTTTCTTCTGGTTTCTTTAGCAGTAATAGTCGGTGCTGCTTTTGCCCTTTATGCTTTTGGAAATAATGAATTCCGGATTGCCGCATTACAGGCTCAGTTAAAACTGGACCTGACCAAACCAGGAGTAACGGAGATCCAGGTTCCCCCGCTGGGAAAAATTAAAGCGTATACCCATAAATCACCGGTGGGCATTGTCATTACCCTGGAGAGTATTGACTTAAACCAACTGAAAAAGATGGTAGAAGACACTCCCAAAACCACGGAATTACTGAATGAAGTCCGTCGGAATGTAGAGAAAAATTTTCAGGCCCTTATTTACAAATCCCTTTTATTAGGTGGGTGTGGCGGTTTGCTGGGGGTTCTTCTGCTACAGAGAAAAAAATGGTATGAGTATCTGTATGGGGCCCTGTTAGGGCTGGTTATAGTGACCCTGGCCCTGAGCTTTACCTATAAATCATACAATTTTCAGGCCTTTGAGAACCCCGAGTATGAAGGTATGTTAAAAACAGCTCCCTGGATGATCGGGTTGGTGCAAAACGGTATTAGCAAATTTGATTTATGGAGCAAACAGTTGCAAACCGTTGCCGACAACCTGTACGATATGTTCCGTCGGGTAGACACTCTTGAGGCTATGGGACCGGCAGCCAATGGGGACCTACGGGTCCTGCATGTCTCCGACCTCCACAACAACCCGGCTGCTTTTGATTTTATTGAACAGGTTGCTACTACTTTTAAGGTTGATTTGGTTATTGACACGGGCGATATTTCTGATTTCGGCACACCGGTAGAAACTGTGCTGCTGGACCGGCTAAAACGGATGGGAATACCTTACGTGTTTGTACCGGGGAATCATGAAACAAGAGAGGTTATTAATGAATTAAGAGGCCTTCCCAACGTAACTGTTTTGGAAGGACAGCCGGTCAACGTCAAAGGGTTAAAAATCATCGGCTTTCCTGACCCGTCTGCCTATGAACAGTCAATAACAGCTCCGGATAACAAAACAGCCGGGATTTTAGCCCAAAAGTTCACAAAATCATTAACTAAAATGCCTGAAAAACCCGATATACTTGCCGTGCATAACAATAGAATCGCGCTGCGCATGGCAGGTAAAGTCCCGGTAATTTTACACGGACATGACCATGCTTACAAAATAAACATCAGAAACAAATCAGTGATTATTGATGCCGGGACTACGGGCGCCGCAGGTATAGGCGGGTTTAAGTCAAAAAACGATATTCCATATTCCTTGGTGGTGCTGCAATTGAAAAAAGAGCTATCGGATTACCATCTGATTGCCGCAGATACGATCAAGGTTTCCAATCTGCAGAGCGGATACAGTTTGGAGCGCAGGATATTTCCCGAAATTTATCAACAGGTTAAAAAAGAATAAAAATCATAACAGAATAGGGTAGAGGAGAGAAAAAGATTGATGCTGGAAACGAAGACTTTCGAGAGTCTCAACTTAAGCAGGAGAATTTTACAGGCCGTTAAAGAAATGGGGTTTGAAGAACCGACACCGATTCAGGCAGAGGCTATTCCTGTTCTATTGAACGGCCATGATGTAATTGGTCAAGCCCAGACGGGCACAGGTAAGACGGCAGCTTTCGGCATTCCTATTTTAGAAAAGTTAAATCCCAGGTACAGGGCCGTCCAGGCGCTGGTGGTCACTCCCACCAGAGAACTGGCTATCCAGGTGGCCGAAGAAATAATGAAACTGGGTAAGTTCAAAGATGTAAGAACTTTAGCTGTCTACGGCGGACAGTCCATTGACCGGCAAATAGGGGCTCTCAAACGGGGAGTGCAGGTAGTAGTTGGAACGCCGGGACGCCTGTTGGACCATATAAACAGGGGAACGCTGCGGCTGCAGCACTTAAAAATGCTGGTTTTGGACGAAGCTGATGAAATGTTGGATATGGGCTTCATCGATGATATAGAAGCCATAATCAAAGAGACTCCTGAGACCAGGCAGACCTTACTGTTTTCGGCCACTATGCCTCATGAGATTCAGCAACTGGCCAGGAAATATTTAAAGAACCCCAGGTTGGTCGCTGTCAGTAAAGACGAACTCACCGTTCCTTCCATTGAACAGGTATATTATGAGGTCAGAGAAAAGACCAAGCTGGAAAGCCTGTGCCGGGTCCTGGAAACCATCGATGTAACCCTTGCTATTATATTCTGTAAAACCAAAAGAGGTGTGGATGAGTTGGTCGCCAGCCTGGAAACAAGGGGATACCAGGCAGAAGGGCTGCATGGCGATTTAACCCAGGCCCAAAGGAATAAGGTGATGCGAAAGTTTAAAAATGGGCAGGTTGATTACCTGGTAGCTACCGATGTGGCGGCCAGGGGTCTGGACATTGAAAATGTCAGCCATGTTATAAACTACGATATTCCGCAGGATCCGGAGGTTTACGTCCACAGGATAGGGCGTACGGGCCGGGCCGGTAGGAGTGGTAAAGCTATTACCTTCATAGTCCCCGAAGAATACAGGCAGTTAAGGTTGATTGAAAAAATTATTGGGGCCAGGATAGCCCGAAAAAACCTGCCTTCTATTGCCGATATATTTGAACGGCAAAAGGTGCAAATGATTGACAAGGTGGCCAACACCATAAACGGCGGACAGTTGGACATTTACCGGGACATTGTGCAGGAATTGGCTGCAGATTATAATCTCATAGACATAGCCAGCGCAGCCTTGAAACTGGCTTTGGATCTGGAACTGCCCGCCAAGGAAATTGAAATAGACGAGGCAGACTTTGGTGAGACAGGAGCCCGCCCGGGGATGGTCAGGTTGTTTATGAACATAGGACGACAGGAGGAAATGAACCCGCCGGAAATTATCAAACTTATAGCGGAAGAAGCTGCTATTCCCGGCAAATCAATCGGGGCCATCAGGATATTCGACAGGTTTTCTTTTGTGGAAGTTCCCCAACAGGTAGCAGAACAGGTGATGTATTCGCTGCACAAAACCGAAGTCAAGGGGAAGAAGCTTTTTGTTGAACCGGCAAAGGTGCGCAAGTAAAAGACAATTCTTAATTTGCAAACCTTATTTTGCAAAAAACGCTCGCTTAAAATTTACGGACGGGAAAGCTACAATGGAGGTGAGACTGTTTTAGCGCGTACTGCCACCTTGAAAACAGTCTAACCTTTTTTTATTGCGGGGAATATCAGTGGCCAGAGGCAGTAGTTGACAACAAGCGGATTTTCGTTATAGAATATTAACAAATACCCACTGGGGGTATGAGTGCTCGTTATCAGATATACTGGGGAGGGGGACCAATGGTAAAGAAAACTGAATCAGCAATTATGATAGACCTGACTCAGTTTAACAAGGACTTGGCAACCCTGGGAATAAAAGTTACATATACCATGGTAGTCTACATTGGTGATACTTACCGGATAATAACTTCCAAGGGTGAAGAAATAGGAGGCAGCCGGGAGGAAAAAGAAAAAATTATAGCCCACCTTTTATCAAAGCAGCCCTTTTTACCAATAAACGGGGAAGAAATGAACCATGGTTATTTGTTCATCGAAACAGGGCTGGCGGCGGACGTTATGGAAAAACTAAAAATACTGCTGCGGTCAATATCATTCAGTATGGACAAATATATGCTGGAAGAACGTATGCAAAGTTGTTCCTTGGGTATACTGGACAGCGCCGTAAATGCCATTGAAGCTAAAGACGTGTATACTAAGGGCCATTCTGACCGGGTGGCCGGGTTGGCCCAATTAATAGCCGAACGCATGGATTTACCATATAGCGAAAAAGAAGTTGCCCAGGCGGGACTGCTGCACGACATAGGTAAGATCGGGATCAGTGAACGGATACTGACCAAGCCGGGCAGTTTAACTGATGAAGAGTATCAAATAATAAAAAGCCATCCCGAAAAAGGGGCGCAGATATTGGAACCGCTGGTTATGTTTAAAAAATCAGCGGCGGCTGTGCGCCATCATCATGAAAGATATGACGGAAAAGGGTATCCTGACGGGCTGGCCGGAGAGGAAATACCGCTCCTGGCCCGGGTTATTGCTGTTTCCGATGCCTTTGACGCAATGACTTCCGATAGGCCTTACCGGAAAGCCTTTTCATATGATATTGCCCGGCAAAAAATACTTAGTGCGTCAGGCACGCAGTTTGACCCCACCGTTGTCGAGGCTTTTAACAGCATTGAAGAGAAAAAAATATCATCTGTCATCGGATCAAGAGCATAGGAGGTGGTGACCATCAATTTGCTGCCATCAGTTAAAGCCAGAGTTAACCTGGATATATGCCGAAATGACCACAGGTGTTTGCCCCGCATGCATTGCCCGGCGGCAGCCATATCACCGGCGGAAGGCAAAATATCTATGAAAATTGACGAAGAAAAATGTATCGGCTGCGGTAAATGTATAAAGGTTTGCAAAAACAACGCTCTGTTTTTGGTACGACAGGAAGTAAAATTTGGTTAACCGGACTTTACAAGAAGTGGTTTGACATCTTATAATTGAATTTGAGAACAGAAATCACTTTAACAGAAGTCAAAACCGAATACAGCAGTATGCATTCGCCTGGGGGTGCTTCTGGAAGAAGCTGAGAAAAAGGCTGCAGCCTTTTACCCTTATGACCTGATCTGGGTAATACCAGCGGAGGGAAGGTAGAATCAACTGGGGGTTTTTTCCTTAGTGGTATTCACGGTCCCGTTTCCGTAGGGACCGTTTTTGTTTTTCTAACATACACAAGGAGGAATGGGTAAATGCATCTGGATGAAACAGTCATTTCGCGGGGAATTGTACAGAAGTACATGGAAGAACTGATGGATTACATGGATACGGAAGTAGCCATTGTGGGTGGAGGTCCTTCAGGGATGGTAGCTGCATACTACCTGGCCAAGAAAGGATGTAAAGTGGCGCTTTTTGACCGGAAGCTGGCCGTTGGCGGTGGCATGTGGGGTGGCGCCATGATGTTTAATAAGATTGTGGTACAGTCTGCCGGCAAAAGGATTTTGGACGAATTCGCCATAAGTTGCGAGGAATATGAACGGGGATACTATGTGGCAGATGCGGTAGAATCAGTTACAACTATCGCGTCCATGACAGTGAAAGCGGGCTGCAAAATCTTTAACCTCATAGGTGCCGAAGACGTTATGGTGGAAGATGGCAGGGTGACGGGTTTAGTACTGAACTGGACTCCTGTTCAGGTGAACAACTATCACGTGGATCCGCTGGTAGTCAGGGCTAAATATGTTATTGACGGAACCGGCCATCCGGCAGAAGTGACGCAAACCCTGACGCGCAAAATGGGGGTGCGCCTGAACACTCCGACAGGGGGAGTAGCCGGCGAAAAACCGATGAATGCATTAAAGGGCGAACTGGACGTAGTTGAGAATACCAGGGAAGTATTTCCCGGCTTGTACGTGACGGGGATGGCGGCGAATGCCGCCTTTGGCAGCCACCGGATGGGCCCTGTATTTGGGGGTATGTTGCTGTCTGGAGAAAAGGCGGCCATGGAGATTGCTGCCAGGTTGGGGAAATGATATGGCCGAAGTATGGCTGGTGACCAACCGGAAACTGGTGAAAAACCGGTGTTTGGTGAAAAAGGTGGAGTCCCTGTGCCGACGGGGTATTGACGGCGTAATACTCAGAGAAAAAGACCTGCCATTGAAAGAGCTTTATCATCTGGCCAGAGAAATAAGGGCCGTTACAAAACAATACGGGGTAAAACTGATTGTGAACAAGAGTATAGAAACTGCCCTGGCCGTAGAAGCGGAAGGGATACATCTGGGGAGTGATGCCTTGCCTCTGCACAATGCGCGGCTAATTGTTCCGGCTTATATGAAAATCGGAGTTTCCGTGCATTCTGCGGAGGAAGCAAAGACAGCCGCCGCAGAAAGAGCAGATTATATCCTGGCCGGCAATGTATATGCTACCGCAAGCAAACCAAACCTGGCAGGCCGCGGGACGGCGTGGCTTTCCCGTGTTGTGCAGACGGTTTATCCTTTGCCTGTATTGGCTGTCGGCGGCATAAATGAAAGCAATGCTGGAGAGGTTTTAAAAGCGGGGGCAGCAGGAGTCGCTGCGATATCCGGTCTGCTGGTAAACAACAATCCCGGAAAATTGATAGAAATAATCAAAGGTCAAAGGACCTGATATTTAGAAGCAGAGTTACTTTAAACCGGTTGTTATGACAACCGGTTTTGTGCGTTATATCACACTTTTTTGTTAGGCAGGTCATGGTATGAACAGGCATAACAGGGTAAAATTTTCAAAAAGGTTAAAATGTACGACTTGAAAGGTGGAGATATTATGACTTTAAAGGGAAATTTACAAACAACAGCCATGGGAATATTGCCGCATACCGATATTGACGAGGCAATGCGGCTGGCCCTGTCGGTGGATATTCCTTTTTGGCCCCAACTGCCGAAGATGAGTTTCTTTGAGGACATGTATGCCCAGGCTACGGAACACTTCCCGGGAATTACCGTTGATGAAGCCGCCCAAAAGATTTACTTTGAATTTGAACAGTTTATGGAAGAACTACCGGAATTTTTGGAAAAAGCCGAAGAGAAAGCCACTTTTGCATTAACGGAACAGTACTCTCTTGTATACAGGAGCTTTTTGCAGCAACCGGGACTGGAGAAATACAGCGCTATCAGGGGCCAATTTATCGGTCCGGTGAGCTTCGGGATGAAAATCACCGATAAAGATAAAAAGCCGATTATCTATAACGACGAAGTCAAAGTGTTTTTATATGACTTTATGGCCAGAAAAATCAACATACAGTATGAAGAATTAAGGGAGAGAAACAAAAATGCTTTTGTATGGGTTGATGAGCCGGGTCTGGAAATAATTTTCGGTTCCTTTACGGGTTACTCCAGTGAAGTGGCCAAGAATGACTATGCCGCTTTTTTGAGCCAACTGGAGGGACCCAAAGGGGTACACCTGTGCGGTAACCCGGATTGGTCCTTTCTCTTGAACCAGAACCTTGATATATTATCTGTGGATGCCCTCGGGGTGGGCCATATCTTTTCCAGGTTTACCGCCGAAATAAAGGCATTTCTTGACCGCGGAGGTATTATCGCCTGGGGGATTGTGCCTACCCTGACGGAAGAGATGAACAGGGAATCGGTGCAATCGCTGGTAGACCACCTGGAGAAACTGTGGAACCACCTTGAGCAATACGGAATAGAGAAAAAACAGGTTCTGCAGCAGGCATGGCTGGCGCCCGCCCGGTGCTGTTTGGTCAACACGGATGGGGCAAAATCGGTGGAAAAAGCCTTTGATATATTGAAAAAAGCAGCCGATGAACTGAAAGACCGATATGCCAAATTTTTTACTGAATAAGCCGGTTGCGGACCATAACCAGGGGAAACCGGATCAACAGGAGCATGGCAGCTGTAAGCCAGACAAAATTGGCCAACGTAGCCATGTTTATTTGCCCATAAAAAAGGTTGCGGATCACTTCTACTTCATGATAAAGCGGCGTTAACCAGGAAAACGCCTGGACCCCGGCAGGCAGGTTGTTGACGGGGAAGAAAATCCCGGCCAGGAAAAACATGGGGGTAATGATCAGAGTAAAGAAGTAATTAAAGGCATCGTAATTAGGCGCCATACTTGTCCAAACCATGGAGAGGGAAGAAAATATCAAGCCCCCAATGAACAAGGGGATGGGCATTAAAAAGACCCACCATGATTTTACCAGGCCGAATAAAACTGTTACCAGCAAAAATACAGAACCGTACAGAACACTTTTCAGTGCGCCGTATATAAGCTCCGCCATGACCACGTCATCCATGCTGGCCGGGGTTGAGACAATAGCGTAAAATATTTTATGAAAAGACATCCTGGTATAGCTGTCATAAGTGGCTTCATAGCAGGTGGCAAACATCGCGGACGAAGCTATCAGGCCGGGAGCGATAAATTCAAGGTAACTATATCCCTGAATATTTGCCACGTAGACTCCCAGACCGAAGCCCATGGCCCAAAGATAAAGAACAGGCTCGACAAAGTTGAACATGATATTGGCTTTCCACGTTTTGGCAAATACCAGCCAGTGACGGTACAAAATACGAGATACCAACGCAGGAGATATATCCAATGAAGTAAAAAAGCCTTTCAGCAGAGGTTTGGGATTAAGCACAGGGAATATCCTCCTTTCCTTCAAGGCCGGGGACCTGGTCATCTTCCAGGCTCCGGCCTGTCAGTTTCAGAAAGACATCTTCCAGAGTTGCCGGCCTTAGCAACTGGTATGAGAAATCAATTGCCAGACCTTTTATCCATTCCTGCAACTGCGGACCATGGTTGGAATAGATGTATAACGTATCGCCAAAAAGTTTAAAGCCATTTATCAGATTTGTTCCCGGAAGTCTCCGGGATATGGCGGTAAAATCTCCTCCTGCCAGTTCAAGAACGTGGGAACCTATATGTGCGGATACCAATGCCGCAGGTTGGCCTTCGTCAATGATCTTTCCGTTATGCATAAACACCAGCCGGTCACATAATTGACTGGCTTCTTCCAGGTAATGGGTGGTTAGAAGCACAGTTGTCCCATTTTCCTTCAGTTGCCTGATTTTCTGCCATACTATGTGCCGGGCATGGGGGTCAAGGCCTGTCGTAGGCTCGTCCAGGATAATAATTTTAGGTTTGTTGATCAGGGCCCGGGCAATAGTCAAACGTCTTTTCATACCGCCCGAAAGGTGGTCTACTTTAGTCCCGGCCTTTCCCTCCAATTCCATGAATGAAAGAAGTTCCTCTGCCCGCTGCCGGGCTTCTTTTTTGGGAATACCGAAGTAGCCGGCATAGACGATGAGGTTTTCCAAAACAGTAAGTTCGGGGTCCAGGTTGTCATCCTGGGCTACCACTCCCAGGTGAGCTTTAATCCTGCGGGCATCGGTTACGATACTTAAACCGAAAACTTCCAGGGTCCCTCCGGTGATAGGGGAAAGCCCGGTAATCATTTTCACTGTAGTGGACTTTCCGGCCCCGTTGGGCCCCAGTAAGCCAAAACATTGGCCGGGCATAACGGAGAGGTCAATGGCATCGACGGCAGTAAAATTGCCAAACCTTTTAACCAGTTTATGTGCTTTAATGACCGGGTCAGCAGATGCAGCCATATTTCGCGTATTCACTCCCGTTTATTTATTACCTTTTCTATTATAACCGAGCCAGGTATAATTTCCAAGGTGCTCTGGATTCGGCCTGTCACTGTATTTACCTGATATTTCTGAACAGGTGTCCCATTCGGATGATTACCCGTTGAAAAAATATATACCAAAGGAAACAGAAGATCCAGGAAAAGGCAAAGATAATTATGAGAAAGGATACGGGACCCTTGGCATAGGAGAGGGCCGGACCAAGTACTGGAATGCCTAAGAGGCCGGTCAAGACCAGGGTCCCTATAGTTAAGACTAAGCTGGAGCTAAGCACAGAAATGTTCTTGCCAAGTTTTACGGTTACGCCGAGGGACAATCCCAGCAGACCTGTACTGAACAGGAAGAGGGGTAGTTTTATCGGCATGATAATACCGATAAGTCCTGCTGCGGCGGCATAAACCAAAAGACCGCCCAAGGGTTTGCTGTATGCCGCCAAGGCCACAAAGAGGGTGGTAAAACCTGCGGCTAGGGCTCCCACGCCGGGAAGCAGACCGGCAAAAAGCTGTAACATTACTGTTACAGAAGTCAATACACTCAAGGTGGACAGGTACTTTACAGAGAAATTCAACAGAGTCATGACCTCCTATCGGGCTTAACGCTTTATCAGACTTCTTATCATTTCCTTGTCAAACTCTATCATCTTTGTATTAGATATGTTATGCCGGCCTGTTTTTAAAAGGGTAAGAAACCTGCCAAAAAAATTGTTGCACATTAATTGGCCGGCGGTTATCATAATAAGAAAGTGGTAATGCAAAAGGTGTTTTTCAATGAATATACCAATTATAGCCAGCTTGGTTTAAGGGAGGAACTTAATGACTCAAAAGGAGAAAATAGCCATCGTCACTGACAGCACCTGCGATCTGGAAAGGGCATTTATCGAGAAGAATGATGTTCATGTGTTGCCACTCAAGATAAATTATCCGGGCAAAGAGTACAGGGACAGGATAGATATAGAGCCACAGGAAATATATGAAAAAATGCCCGCAGAAATACCGAAAACGTCAATGCCGGGCTTCGGAGAAATAATGGAGCTTTTTACTAAGTTAAAAGAACAGGGATTTAACAGGATTCTGTCAATGCATATTTCCGGAGGGTTGAGCGGAACTGTCAACGCTGTCCAGATGGCCGCCAGGCAAATAAGTGAAATGCATATCGAGGTACTGGATTCCAAAGCCCTTTCTCTGGGCCTGGGTTTTCTGGTAAATAAAGCTGTCAGGCTGAGAGAAGCCGGTTATGTTTTTGATGAAATAGTAAAAAAAATAAAAAAATCACGGGATGAAATCAAAGTCTTTTTTGTAGTTAAGACGCTGGAGTATTTACGTAAAGGTGGTCGAATCGGCCTGATTGAAGGAACGCTGGGTAACCTGTTGAATATCAAACCGATTGTGTCAATTAATGAGCAGGGAAAGTATTTCACTTATTCCAAAGTCAGGGGAAGAAAAAAATCACTGGAAGAAATGGTGGAAATAGCAAAAGAATATATCAGAGAAAAGTCGGTTAACCTGGCGGTTATGTACAGTGGAACAGAAGCTGAAGCTGAGGCCCTGGAGGTCAGAGAAAAGTTGCTGAATACAAATTGCGCTGATATCAGGGAAATTTTCTGGGGGCAGATTGGTCCCTCCATGGGAGTTCATGCCGGACCGGGATTGGTTGGCATAGGTATTCAGCCGGTTGAATAATTTTTTGTAATATTAATAACATAAATGGGGGTTGGGAGAATGGAAAACACTGAGACGAAAAAGGATATCATTGAACAAGTAGCGATTGTGCAAAGAGACAAAGAAACATATGCTATTGCGCCGCACATTCCCGGTGGCATTACTGATGCTGACACTTTACGGAAAATTGCTGACATAGCAGATAAGTATAACTGTAAAGCTCTGAAGCTTACTTCAGCGCAAAGAATTGCCTTGGTGGGCATTCCGGCAGAAAATATTGAAGACGTTTGGCGGGACCTTGGCATGGAAAAAGGGCAGGCCATTGGTCTTTGTGTAAGAAGTGTAAAAATCTGCCCCGGAACGACTTTCTGCAAAAGGGCCAAACAGGATTCGGTTGCTCTCGGGCTTGCTTTGGATAAAAGGTACCATGGACGTCCATTGCCAAGCAAATTAAAGATAGGTGTCAGTGGTTGTCCGAATAACTGTGCGGAAAGTTGTGTCAAAGATATTGGTTTTATGGGTGGTAATAATGGCTATACGGTTATGATTGGCGGATATGCCAGCGGTACAGGACGCCTGGCGGAGGTTATTTGCACAGATAAGACGGAGCAGGAATGCCTGGAGTTAACGGAGAAAATCATTGACGTTTACGAAAAAGTTGCCAAAAAGGGACAAAGGCTTGGGCGCCTGCTCAATAAAGTAGGAACAGAAAACTTCCGGCGAGCCCTGGATTGTTCCGGGGATGAATACGAGCAGATTATTCAAGAATTAATTGAGGCAAATGCTTAATTTTGCAATACCAGCTTGAGAATCGCTAAAAAGGCGATTCTTTTTTTATGCATAAAAATGGGCCAGTACGTCTAATATAAGCTTTATTGGGCATATAATTAAATGTTGGTGGTTATACGACATCAAAATTTTCGAAGGGATGGTCAGCAATGAAGTTCAGTTCTTTGAACCCGACAATGAATAAGCTTTTTGAGTGTTTTAAACTGGATGTCGCCTATGTAAAAGGGGAAGGAACATACCTATACGATCAGGCCGGTAATAAATACCTGGATTTTATTGCCCAATACGGCGCGGTTCCCTTCGGATACAACCCACCCGAACTTGTGGCTGCGGCCAAAAAATACTTTGACCTGTCACTGCCTTCTATGGTGCAGCCCTCAATTCCGGTTAAAGCTGTGGAATTAGCAGAAATGTTGCTCCGACTGGCCCCAGGTGAAATGGCTCAGGCCACATTCTGCCAGAGTGGGGCGGAAGCGGTAGAGGTAGCTATTAAATTGGCCAGGTCGACAACGGGAAAACCCAAAATTCTTTCTACAAAAAACAGCTTCCATGGCAAGACCATGGGTGCTTTATCTGCCACAGGCAGAGATGTATATCAAAAACCCTTTTTTACTCCTGTTCCCGGGTTTGAGTATATACCTTACGATGATTTGGATATGCTTGAAAACAAAATGCGGTCGGAAGGAAAGGAAATTGCTGCTTTTCTGGTGGAACCGATTCAGGGGGAAGGAGGTATAATCGTCCCACAGGAAGGTTATTTAAAAAATGCCGAAATTATCTGCAGGAAGTACGGAGTTCTGTTAGCAGTTGACGAGATCCAGACAGGTCTCGGCAGAACCGGGGAATTGTTTGCCTGTGACAGGGAAGGAGTAGAACCGGATATTTTACTCTTATCAAAAGCTTTGGGGGGCGGGCTGGTTCCTCTGGGCGTCTGTCTAAGTACAAGGCAGGCATGGAATGAAGAATTTGGCCGGCTGCACAGTTCCACCTTTGCCAACAATAATTTTACCTGCGCCATTGGCCTGGCCGTATTGAATAAACTTCTGGAAAACGGCAGGCAATTGATCAATAATGCAAAAAGCGCCGGAAACTACCTGTTAAAAAACTTAGAAGATATCAACAGGCAATATCCCGGTGTAATCAAGGAAATCAGGGGCAGGGGACTGATGCTTGGACTGGAGTTCAACGGATTTGACGGGTCAGAATCATTTAGCATGAAGTACCTGGCGGAACAAGGAGGGTTTTCTCCTCTTTTGGCCGGGTATTTACTCAACGTCCATAAAGTAAGGGTAGCTCCGTTCCTGAATAACCCGATGACGCTGCGTCTGCAGCCTTCATTAACAGTCGCCACTGTTGAAATTGACAGGGCTTTGCATGGTTTGGAACGAGTAGTGAAAGCTTTGTACTATCAGGACCACTGCGAACTGTACAGTTATATCATAGGTAAAGAGCTGGGTCCGATCAGGGACTTCAGATCGGAGAAAAAAGCTGTCACAGGGTCTGAATTACTGCCTGAGGAAAAGCCAACGGAAAAGTTCGCCTTTTTAATTCACTACCCCTCATCTGAAGATGTCATTAAAAACAACCCGTCCTTTAAAAAGGCGTCTAAAGACATCCTGGAAAAACTCATAGATTGGGAGGCATCTTTGGATGCCGAGCCGGAAGTAATTGTACATTTACCGGCTATTAAGTCAAAGGCGGGGAAAATAGCGGAAGGATGGCTGATAGGCATTCCATACAGCGGCCGGCATATGATGGAAATGCCGAGAAAGGATGCAGTAAAAGTATTGGTTACTGCACTGGATAAAGCCAAGGCATTGGGAGCGCGGATAGTTGGCCTGGGCGCATACACTTCGGTGGTTAGCCGGGGTGGCAGCGACCTGCAAGGAAAAGGCATTGCGGTGACTTCCGGTAATAGTTATACCATTGCTACGGCTTTTGATGCCTTAATCGAAGGGGCCCGGTTGATGGGCATAGACCCGGCGGAATCAACGGGTTGTGTTATAGGAGCTACGGGTTCCATAGGCCGGGTATGCGCCATATTACTGGCGGAAGAAATTGATAAGCTGGTCCTGGTGGGGAACCCCGAAAAAGAGAAAACCAGCCTACGCAGGATGGAACAATTGGCAGATGAGATATATACAAGGGCTTTTAGGGAAATTCTGGCCTATAAAGGCAAGGTAGCCAAAATAAAAGGCATAGCCAAATGGTTAAAAGGATTTCTGGACCGGAAACGCAAAGACGACCCGGAGGTATGGAATAAACTGTTAACGGCTTTGGAAAACCAGGGTTTTTCGATAAACGGTTATATCCATGAAAACCTGGCTGCCAAAGGAAAATACAGTAATCCACCGGTGAAAATTACGGTTAATATTAAACAGGCATTATTACAGAGCGACTTAATCATTTCGGCCAGTAACTCAACGAATCATCTGATTGGACCGGGGCATTTAAAACCGGGGAGCGTTATATGTGACGTGGCCAGACCTCCGGATGTATCGGAGGCAGTGCTGGAACAAAGAAAAGACGTCCTGGTCATTGAAGGCGGGCTGGTACAATACCCTGACGACATATGTTTTGGCCAGAACATGGGTTATGAACCCGGTGTAAACCTGGCCTGTTTATCGGAAACGATGCTTTTGGCGCTGGAAGGAACATACAGGGATTTCAGCATCGGCTTAAAAATACCGGTAGAAAATGTTTACTACCTGCGTGAGCTGGCCCAAAGGCATGGTTTTAAGCTGGCTACCCCCTGGAACAAAAACGGCGGAGTAACACCTGAAGTGGCCCGAATGATTAAAGAGGCTGCCTTAAAGAACGAAAACGTTGAGAAAATAAAAACCCCAAAAAGCAGTTAGCAAAAATAGGATTGTATCTGTACGAAGCAATGATGCTCTGTTTATGATAGTTTCAGGTTTTGCAGGTTTAACAAATTATAATTAATTCTGCATATGGTGAAAACGCTATATTCTACCGGAATGGGGGTTTCCGGAAGACGTAGAACGGAAAGGAGGAACAGGGATAAAGAAAATTTTGTGCTGCGACGTGTTTAAAAAAACTTAAGGTTCTCGGCCCGTTGACCGAGTTTGATGTCGAGTTTGTGTCCATGGGGCTGCGCCTCCACCCGGCAAAATTGCACCGGGAAGTACAGGCTGTTCTTGACAGGATAACAGGTTATTCGCTGGTAATCCTGGGCTTTGGATTATCTGGAGGGGCCTTGCGCGGAATAAAGGCGCCCTGTACATACATCCATACCGGACACCCCAGGACTTGAAATAACTCTGGCCAAAACCAGGGGTTTTGCCGAATATTCTGGAACTCCCGTGTCATGAACCAGCCGGGAATTTGGATTTCCTCAAAGAGGTTGGTCAGCAGGCCATGGGATAAAGAGAGTTTCGTGATCATTCCGCCTGGCGGGATAATCGATGAAGGTGAGTTTCTCCAAGACGCAGAAAAAGACCATGTACAGGGGACCGGAATAATCCGGGGACAGCCATAAAATTGATAATAAAAGATTGAGGAGGGGGGGTTTTGCCGGCTAAAGCTTTAGCTGAACTGCTTACAAAAGAGAATACGGATTCCCAGAATTAGGGATTCCCTTTGATATTTTGGAGATTACCGTAGGAGAAAGGGTCCGCCTGAAGTGTATGATCCCACCCTGTCCCAACTATGGAAGGAATAAATTCTGTCCACCCAATCTTCCTGACCTGGAGTTTATCCGAAAAGCCCTGGCTGCATACAGAGGCTGGGTGTTAGTGGTTTTGACCGTTCCGTACAATGAGAAAACACTAAATGAAATCAGGGTGCATAAACAGCAGAATAAACTGATGAAAATCATTAGTTCTTTTGAGAAAACAGCTTGTGCCAATGTTAATCACCTGGCCTTCGGACTGACCGTTGGCGGCTGTAAGCTGAGCGACGACTGCCCCCCGCCGGGTGAACCATGCCGTCGGCCGCTGGAGGCCCAATCCAGGTATAACGGGCTTTGGCATAGATATAACCACCCTGGCCAGAAAACTTGGGGTAAATGTGGAATGGCCCGTGAAAAGTGAATTGAATTTTATGGGTATGATATTTATTTAAAGTTACGCACAGAAAGAAGGCTATTTTTTTGCTGAGAACACTAAAAAATTAGTAACAGAAAAAACAAAATGAACCAAGTAAACTATTCGGGTGGGGATACAGGCCACTCAGCCCCAAATTATTACCAATCAGAGAATAGTTTTTGAGTTTGCAGGTTTAAAAAATTATAATTAATTCTGCATATGATGAAAACGCTATATTCCGCCGAAATGGGGGTTTTCGGAAGACATAGAACGGTTAAGGAGGAACAGGGATGAAGAAGATTTTGTGCTGCGACGTGTTTAAAGAAGAACTTAAGGTTCTCGGCCCGTTAACCGGGTTTGATGTCGAGTTTGTGTCCATGGGGCTGCACCTCCACCCGGCAAAATTACACCGGGAAGTACAGGCTGTTCTTGACAGGACAAGAGGTTATTCGCTGGTTATCCTGGGCTTTGGATTATGTGGAGGGGCCTTGCGCGGAATAAAGGCGCCCGGCTGCCCAATGGTTATTTCCCGGGTTCATGACTGTATTCCTCTTTTACTGGGCGGCATGTCCAGATATAATGAGCTGCAGTCAAAGGATAACAAGACTTTTTATTTTTCGGGCGGCTGGGTCGAGGGAGACCGCATGATGATTCCGGAGTATGAGCGGAGCGTCATCCAGTTCGGGCCTAAAAAAGCCCTCCGCATTTATAAGATGATGTTTGAAAACTATAACCGGCTGCTGTACATCCATACCGGACACCCCAGGACTGAAATAACTCTGGCCAAAACCAGGGATTTTGCCGACGTTCTTCAACTGCCGTGCCATGAAACCCGTGGAAGCCTGGAATTCCTGAAAAGG
Source organism: Thermincola sp. GK-1 (assembly GCF_059412445.1). Taxonomy (NCBI): domain Bacteria; kingdom Bacillati; phylum Bacillota; class Clostridia; order Eubacteriales; family Thermincolaceae; genus Thermincola; species Thermincola sp. GK-1. The sequence continues at coordinate 10,156 of NZ_JBSQAT010000003.1, read as the reverse complement.
TTGCTGACCGGCCCATGGGACAATGAAGAATTTGTGATTGTCCCGGCACACGGGGTGCTGGAAGAAGATGAATTTTTGCAGGAAGGCCAATTGGTCATGGTTCAGGGAACTTAGTGGAAAATGCCAGAATTGGGATGAGATTGCCACTATTTTCAAAGGGAGGGGTTTGTATGCCGGCAGAAGCGTTGGCAAAACTGCTTAGGGAGAATAATGATGATCCTAGAATAACAATAATCCCTTTTGATATCTCCAAGATAAAAGTTGAGGAAAGAGTGCGCCTGAAATGTATGATTCCTCCATGCCCAAACTATGGGCGCAATAAGTTCTGTCCTCCCAACCTGCCTGATATTAACTTTATCAGGGACGCCCTGGCACAGTATAAAGGCGGTGTCTTAGTAGTTTTAACCATCCCGTACAATGACGAGGCCATGGCGGAAGTGAGGAAATTTAAACCACAGAACGAACTCATGCGGTTAATCGGCAATTTTGAAAAAACCGCCTGGGCCCACATCAACCACCTGGCCTTTGGGCTGACAGTGGGAGGGTGTAAACTATGTGATGAGTGCCCACCTCCCGGAGAACCATGCAGGCGTCCTCTGGAGGCACATCCGGGAATCACAGGATTTGGCATTGATATAACTACCCTGGCACGAGAGCTGGGTGTTAAAATCGAATGGCCTGTCAGAGAAAACCTTAATTTTATGGGAATGATATTTGTGTAGGTTGAGTTAATTATTGCCTTGGGTTTGCCAAAAACGTTGTTGAATGAATAAAGCTATAGGAAAAAGGACTACCCGCGAAGAAATTGGCTGAGCAGCGTAGCTGATAAAGGAAATAATTGGGAATAATAAAGAAAACTAACAGCGATAATGGATATTAAGGAAAAGAGCATTTGATGTGAACCACATAAACTGCTTAAGGTATCATTTTCACCATTTAGGCGCAAATCATTACCGATTGGGGAATAGTTTTGGATATTCAAGGTTTAACAAATTATATTTAATTGTAACGAGGGTGGATGAATATTTTTGAGGTATTTTTTTTAAATAGACATTTAGTATTTGAAAAAGATATTTTAACAAAACCTGGTATGCAAAGAAAACCATAACTATAGTAATTGCTTAAATACTTTTTGGGAGAGTTGAAGAAAACATGGCAAAAAGACTTTTAGAACATAAGATTGGGGAGTTTTTCATAGAAGAAGAGCCGTTTTATATACCACTGGGCAAAGAGATAGAACTGTTTGAGCAGGCTTTTAAAAGCAAATTGCCGGTTATGCTCAAAGGGCCGACGGGATGCGGTAAAACCAGGTTTCTCCAGTACATGGCTTACCGCTTGAAGCGGCCCCTGATTACTGTGGCTTGTCACGAAGACCTTACAACCAGTGACCTGGTGGGAAGGTATTTATTAAAGGGTTCGGAAACCGTCTGGACAGACGGGCCGCTTACCACGGCAGTGAAGATAGGAGCAATATGTTATCTTGATGAGGTAGTAGAGGCCAGAAAGGATACAACAGTCGTTATTCACCCCCTGACTGATGACCGGCGGGTTTTACCGATCGAAAAAAAGGGTGAAATAATAACGGCCCCTGATGAATTTATGCTGGTGGTATCATATAATCCCGGGTATCAGACCTTTCTTAAGGACCTGAAGCAGAGCACCAAGCAGCGATTTATTGCCATGGATTTCGATTATCCGAAACCCGAACTGGAGCAGCAGATCCTAATCCGGGAATCGGATGTGGACAACGCGACGGCCGGGAAGTTAATAGAACTTGCCCAAAAAATCCGGAACCTGAAAAACAGGGGTCTTGAAGAGGGAGTGAGTACAAGGCTGCTGATCTATGCGGGACAGTTGATTGTCAATGGGATAGATGTAATGGAAGCAGTACGGGCAGCCATGATTAAACCAATCACTGATGATGCCGCTATGCAGATGAGCCTGGAAGAAATCGCCGTCTCGATATTCATTTAGGGTCTGTTCAGGATAGGTGGTGGAGCTATGGGCGGTATAAAGAACCTGGAACTTACCGGGTTTGCGGACCGGTACTTGAAGGCTTTGTCCCCGGAAGAAAGGCAGGATTTCCTGGATTTTATAAGTGGTCTCCCGGAAACGGAAGCCGGGTTGGTCATTGATACAGGACTGCAATTCCACAAATCAAGCGCTGTAAATGGCACCTGGTTTTGGAGAACAGTACCGGTTTTAGCAAGCCGTCTGGAAATACATGAACTGAAACAGTGGCTTGAAGAAGGTGCGCGGATATGCCGCGGTCAATGGGATTGTGCTTTATCCTATCTCAAGGAAAGCCCCGCAGTTTTAGAACAGGTTGGAAATCAGGTATTTCTTAACTGGCTGCAAATTGGAAGGTTTCTGGCCAGGTTCAGCAATCATGATACAAACTGGTTTTTTAAGTACAGCGGAAGCATCTTGGAAAAACTTGAAAAGTCAGACCAATACCTCTTAACCTCCTGGATTTTAAAAATTGTTCAGTATTCCTGGACTGCTGCAATTGCCTGTCTGAAATCATGGCCGGAGATAGAACGGTACGGAAAAGGCCTTGACAAAGCAGGCTTACTGGAACAGGGTTATAAACTTGCTATCGAAAAACCGGATGATGCAGATGTTTTTTTTAAGGCATTGCCGAATTTTTTGCAGGCGGCAGGGAGCGAGTATATTTATCAATGGCTGGAGGCAGCCTATGAAGTTACCAATGCTAAACGTGGTACTCTTTCCGCTTTTTTCAAAGCTTCTCCTGAGGTTGCCGTATTTACGGGCAAGGACGTGTTTACAGGTAAAATTAAACATTGGGCACTTCTTGGCAACAGGCTTGCTGCAATAGACAATGAATTGGCCATGGAGTTTTTTGACAAGACTCCTCAGGTGCTAAAAAAAATGGAGTGGAATGAGTTAGAAGAGTGGGTAAGGCTTATAGAAAGAGTAAGCCGGGATTATTCCACCGAAGGTGCGGTTGAATTTATTAAATCCACCCCCGAACTGTTACAGCAACTGGACATAAAGGAGGCTGCCCAGTGGGTTGAATACGGGCTTAAATCCGAACTAGGCGGCAAAAAACTGGCTTATTTTACCATGAAATCTCAGGAAAGCAGGGATGTTATTTCCGGATTGAGGAGCGGCCTGCACTTAGAGTCCGTGAAAAAGGTGCTTCACATATATTGTGAAGGCTTGACAGGAGAAACGGTAATTATCAGGAATTCATCGGACCTTCCAACTAGAATCCACAGTGATGACCAATTGTTCGGATCTCTTGATACCCGGAGAATTTACTTGCCTGACCTGGTCAAAGTGTTTGAGAACGAACGTGACAACCTTCGATTTTACCGGGTTATGATGATGCACCTGGTTGCCCACCGGAAATTCGGCACCATGGAATTAAGCAAAGCTGAATTCAAAGAACTTGCATTGGACAGCAAGCTCGGCATGCTGTTTGAATATATTGAGGACAACAGGGTAGACTACCTGGCTATGCAGAAATTCCCGGGGCTTGAAAGAGACATGCGTTTATTGGTCAAAGCCTCCGTACGTGAAATTCAAGAAAGAACTCCTAATCTGTATGCGTTTTTGATACATTACCTCTGGTCTGATAATGCCTGGGCAAAGGCTGATGTTCCTGAGAAAATAAAAACCGAATACCTTCGGTTTTGGGCTAATGTACTGAAAAACGGAGCTTCAGCCCGGGAATCTCTAAATCTTGCCCGCCGGATTATTAACATTTTATCGGGGCAGGAAATATTTGAGAAGGAATTTTCCCCACATTACGACGGTGAATATAAGAACCTGGCATATAGGGGAAAACTGAAGTTTGATCTGATTTATACTTCGATGGAAGCAGACGAAGAGATTGACGGTTCCCCGGCAGAGGGTTCAAAGGTAAATAACGGGATTGGTCAGGAAGAGGATATTGAATTAGACAAAAAGTTTTTTAGTCCCCAAAACCAGGCACTAAACCTTAGTGATGAATTCTACCTTTGGTTGAAAAAACTTCTGCACAGGTTCCGTGAAGATGAGGAAAATCCTTACCGGATGGTTGTGTATTACGATGAATGGGATCGCACTCTTAATGATTACAAGAAGGACTGGTGCAGGGTCAGGGAGATTTTACTGAAACCCAGTACGGCAGCTTTTGTTGATCGCACTCTTGAAGAAAACTATGGGATGATTAATACTATCAAGCGATATTTCGGTATGCTGCAGCCGGAACGTTTCCGTAGGCACAACAGGCAGGAAGAAGGCGAAGAGGTTGATATTGATGCAGTTATCGAGGCGATGGTAGAAATAAAGGCAGGTGTTTCCCCGGGGACGGGTTTTTATGTCAGGCGAGACAAAAGAGAACGTGATGTGGCTGTCGGCTTTCTCCTGGACCTGAGCTATTCAACCGATGAAGTTATTTCGGAGAATGGGAAAACCATTCTGGATGTGGAAATGGAATCAGTTATTGTAATGGCTGAGGCCTTGGAGGTGCTGGGAGATAAATATGCGATATACGGTTTTAACAGCGACCTCAGGGATAAGATTAACTTTTATGTGGTCAAGGATTTTGAGGAGCCGTATACCTTTGAAGTCAAGCAGAGGTTCGGCGGCCTGCAGAGTTACGGGATGACCCGGCTTGCTTCGGCAGTGAGGCATGCGGTGTTTAAGATGGAGAAAGTGCAGGCGGCAATTAAAATCCTCATCATCCTTAGTGACGGCCGACCCTTTGATTTCGATTATCACAGCCAGTTAACAAAAGACTATGAAGAATTCTATGCTGAAACTGATACCAGGATGTGTCTTAGGGAAGCTAAAATGAAAGGAATCAATCCGTTTTGCATTACTGTAGATCGTAAGGGACAGGATTATCTGGAATATATATTCGGAAATGTTAATTATATCATTATCGATGACATTAACGCCCTACCTACCAAGCTGACTGAAACATATAAGAATTTGACAACATAGAAATCCGCAGAACTCGTTAAATTTAGAAATTTACATAACATGTTAAACAAGGAAGGTGAACAACTTGCAGGCGGAACGATATAAATCTCTCGAGGATTATGCGCTTGAACAGGGGGCATTCAGGGCAAAGTTTATCCCGGCGGGCCAGGTGGTGATTGACGAACGGGTTCGCCTGAAATGTCAGGTGCCGGTTTGTCGGGACTACAACAAACACCTGATGTGCCCACCTCATAACTATTCAGTTGAGCATTTCAAGTCACTTTGCACACGGTATTCATCCGCGTTGCTGGTCCAGGTCAGAAGTGAAGGGTTTGAGCCAAACCAGTTAACAGAAGCGGAGATAAAACTGCATCGGATAATCAATAAAGTTGAAGGTAAGGCGCTTACCGACGGGTATTACCTGGCAGCCGGTTTTATTGCGTCATCATGCAAGCTTTGTCCCGAATGTGTAGGGTACCATTCCGGAGAACCCTGCCGTCATCCGTATGAAGCACGTCCGAGCATTGAATCAATGGGCGTAGATATCTTTAAGACATCAAAAAATGCCGGGCTTGATTTCCAGCTTGGATTATCAACGGAGGTGATTTATACCGGCTTACTGTTGATTGATTAGGAATTGCCGGACGCCATCAGGCTGAAGGTAAAAAATAATAAAAATATTTAGGAGGGATTTGAGTTATGGGAAATGAGTTCAAGAGTGAAATGACAGGTTTGGAAAGGGCTCTGGCGGCGCTTAGTTACAAAAAGCCGGACAGGGTACCGGTGGCTTCTCTGGTTTGCGGGGCAGCCCGGCGGGTATTAGGTGTTACATATGACAAGTGGTCTCAGGATGCTGACCTTATTGCTGATTCATTGTTACAGACCCACCAGATTATGAATAATGAATTTGACATTTTCGTAATGTTGGTTGACCTCTCAGTAGAAGCGGGATCATTTGGGCAAAAGGTGATTTTCCCTATAGAAAGTACTGCATATGCTGATCCCGATGATCCGTGGATTAAAACAGTAGATGATTACAGGAGAATTCCCAGGATAAACCCGCGCGAGACCGGACGGATGAAGGTTGTTATCGAAGCTACCGCCAAAGTCGCCAAGGCGAAAGCCAAAGAATACGGCGTCTGCGGGTTTGTGTATGCTCCGCTGGGTGTAATCGGGGCTATGAGGGGCCACGAAAAGATGTTTATCGATTGTATCAAGAACCGGGATGCCATCATTGAAGCCTGTGAAATAATTACCCCTGTTCTTGAGGAATATGCTGTGGCTCAAGTTGAAGCAGGGGCTCAGGCAATAGTAATAGATACCCTTTATGCTTCTGCCACTATCATGAGTCCAAAGATGTGGGAAGCTATTGAAGCTCCTTTTGCCAAGCGAATCGCCGATGCCGTAAGAAAAGCCGGCGGAGCTGTTGTTCTCCATAACTGTGGCGGAGGTATTTACTTTGATGTACAGCAGAAATGGACTAATCCTGTTGCCATTTCCCACGCATATCCAGCGGCCGACTGCAAGACATGGGAAGAGCATGCCGCCAAATGGGGCAAGAAAATAGTCTCCATTGGGTACCTTGAGCCTGCCAAAGTCGGTATGTTCTGGAACGAAGAACAGGTTATGGAAGAAGCCCGCAAGTGTATTGAGACCTATAAAGACTGTGACGGCGGTTTTATCCTATCAACCGGCTGTGAATTCCCCCCGAACGGTACATTAATTAATGCCATGGCAATAATTAAGGCTGCCAAGGCTTACGGTTCGTACAAGTAATTATTTTAGTTCGCCTCCGGTATTCATTTCAAACAACCTACTATATAAGTCAGTTGAAGCTAATTAAAAGTTAACAGTATCATCAGGTGCCTTCCGGATTTTTCATCCGGACCGGTCATGGGGAACTGAGGGGGTGAGAAGGTGAAAATAAAAATAATCAGCGGTTTTTTAGGCGCCGGTAAGACAACCTGTGTCAAAAACGTGATAAAGAAGGCAGGCGGTGATATCGCTGTAATCGTGAACGAGTTTGGTGATGTGGGAATTGATGCTGAACTGGTCAGCAAGGGAGATGCCGTTGACATGGTGGAACTCCCCAGTGGTTGTATTTGCTGTACTCTTGCCAATGACCTCGTTTCGGCGGTCAAAGAGATCAAAACCAAATACAACCCCAAAAGACTTGTCATAGAGCCATCGGGGCTGGCCGTACCATCGGGAATCCTGGAGGCCCTGGAACCCATTAAGGAAGAATATGGGCTGGAATTTGAAGGCATTATCGGAATTATAGACGCCGATAGTTTTTTGGCCAATATTCACTCCGGGTTATTTGGCGATTTTTATACTGACCAGCTTGCAAATTCCGATATTATACTGATCAACAAGATTGACCTGGTTAACGAGAACACGGTGAAAGCCATAGAGGAAGAACTGGCAAAACATAACCAGCATGCAATCCTGCTTCAGACCGTAAACTGTGAGACCGACCTTCCTGACATTATAAGGGAACACGGGGCCGATTATCTGCACCTTCATTTTGACCATGATTTTGACTCCCTGGCAATAACTTCTGACAAGGTATTTAACAGCAACCAGCTAGAGGAGATTTTGAAGGAAATGAAGGCCGGAAAATACGGGAATATTTACAGGGCCAAGGGAATCTACAAAACACCGGACGGCGGCGCCGCAAAGATGGATTATGTACAGGGTAATTACGGTTTTGAGAAGTTTCCCGAGACAAATGAGAGTAAATTAATTTTTATTGGCAAGGAATTCGACAGGAAAGCATTGGAACAGCGGTTGGATATCTTGTGAGAATGGTTTGACCAAAAGCAAACATTTTAAGGAGGAGATTGGAAAATGGCAACTGCGGAAAGAGAGAAGGAGTTGTTTGAGGCACTGAAACAGGGAGTTATCGATTATGATGAAGATGCGGTAAGGGAAGCCGCCCAGGCCTGTGTGGATGAGGGCGTTGATGCTTATACCGCCGTGTTCGAGGGCCTGGTAGAAGGCATGAACGAAGTCGGCAGGCTTTACGAAGAGCAGGAGTATTTCGTTCCCGAAATCCTGATGTGCGCTGACGCTCTTTATGCGGGCCTGGATATCCTTAAGCCCCATATCGAGAAGAAGGATATGGGCGTAAAGGGTACGGTTGTCATGGGTGTTGTCCAGGGTGACGTGCACGATATCGGCAAGAACATCGTCAAGATGATGTTTGATGTGGCCGGATTTGAGGTTCATGACCTGGGCCGGGACGTTCCCCTGGAAAAATTCGTGGAGGAACAGCTCAGGGTTGACTCAGACCTGCTCTGTCTTTCGGCCATGATGACCACCACTATGGTAGGGATGCCTGAGGTTATCAAGAAGGTCAAGGAGAAGAACCCCAAGTGTAAGATTATGATCGGCGGCGCGCCTGTATCCGAGGACCTGGCAGGCAAGTGGGGCGCAGACGGGTTTGCCAAGGACGCCAATAATGCCCTGAAAGAGGCTTTGAACATGGTTAAGGCTTTGAAAGACATGCAGTAATTCATAACGGGTTTAACATTAATTTAAGGGTTTGCACCGGGCAAACCCTTAAATTAATTATCATTCCACTAACTTATCCTGGTTTTGCTTGAGTTAACCTGTTTTTCATTTATATAGGTCTCTTGATTTTAAATAGGTGAGGGTTGCGAACTTTTGTATAGATATTGGTTGTAACAATACTGGTATGGCCGAGTAAATTCTGGATGTAACGGATATCGGTTCCAGCTTCCAAAAGGTGTGGAGCAAAACAATGGCGAAGAGTATGGCAGGTCACCGTTTTATGGATGCCTGCTTTTTTTACTGCTTTTTCAAAAATCTTTTGCACAGCACGTGTGGTGTATTTGCCACCTCTTTGGCAAAACAGGAATTTTTTGATCAGGTCTGGGACGGGCAATTTCTCCAAAAGAAAAATCGGACTGATATAATTCAACATAAAGAAATCTTAAAGCATTGATGGTTTGATTGACTGTAGCGGGAAACGTAACAACATAACCCCCTCCTCGAACATTTGTTCTTTTACTTTTCTTCTATAATATGGTAAAATATAATAAATGTCAACAATTTTTTATTCAGCGAAAAAATTTCATTTATGGTTGTTTTTTATAATTTTATTTTTACTTAGTTCACATATAGAAAGTGTTGGGCGAAATTTCGACCGATGGAGGGTTCAATATATGGGCAAACCTAGAATAGATTCATTTAGCTTGGCTGCGTTAGAAAGAATAGCAAAAATAATTGGGGATAGATACACTGGAACAGAAATTACTGAGTTATTCCGAAGGGCTGGATTTCCAGAATTTCGTCATGATGGAAGTACTAAATGGCGTTGGGTTTATTGGGCCTTGGAGCAACTTCAACTCAAATACAATGGTCCTCAGCCTATTGCTGTATTAATTCAACATGTTTGTAATCCGGAAGAGTACCTGGGAAATGCAGAGGGATTTGAATTAATAGTTGAGCAAATGAATGAAATCTTAAAGTTTTATGGGCTGGCTGTTAATAAAAAAAATGGAAAGATTTTAGTTACTGGAGAAAAAGACATTAGCTTAAAAACTCGTGAAAATGAAAACTCAAAAAAATTTGATTTAAGAAATTTTCATCCTGAAGTTATTAAACACGGCAGACAACTATTTATTGAAGGGCATCATTTTCATGCGGTTTTCGAATGTTGTAAAGCGTTTGATAAATACGTTGCAAATAAGTCTCAAATTGAGAAACATGGACAAGCCCTTATGGGCGCAGCTTTGTCCTTGAAGGGGCCTCTAAAACTTAATTCCCAACGGACCGAAACGGAAAGAAATGAACAAGAGGGAGTTATGTACCTATGCATGGGCTTGATGAATGCAATTCGTAATCCGGAAAGCCATGAACCGGAGCTTGACTGGCCTATTAATCCTGAAGATGCTTTAGATATAATGTCGATGATAAGTTTTTTATATCGGCAAATAGATAAGTCTGTTTACTTTGCTGGTCCTTAGGGATTGGTCGAAACATCGCCTAAACCAGCTAATAAACGTCAAGACTTTTTTAAAAAATAATTTTCTCACCTAAAAAAGTGCATAGCAAAGCTAGCCTACTGGTGGTAGACTTAAAAAAGAGTTACTGCCGACTTAACCGAAATATTAATCTAAAGAATAAGCAGGTATACCCTTGGCCGCCGCAACAATTTGAGCCCGTAAGCCTGAAAGAAGGCGTTTTTGTGTCA